>DOBD01000058.1:0-4710 GCA_003506275.1 Bacteroidales bacterium
GGTACGTTGTCGTACGTCTTTTCTACCCGGGATGGGCAACCTTTACTGGAAATGAAGCAGGATGGCCGCAACGTCTTCGACGAATTGCCAACGCTCAATTTCTGGCGGGCACCAACCGACAATGAATTTGGAGAAAATGCCCAGATTCGCTTGAGGTTGTGGGATGCTGCCGGGCAAAATGTGATCTATACCTATAAAGGCAAGCAAACCGTTGGTGGTGCCGTGTCTTTCGATTATCAGGCAAAACTGCGTGGCATCGAGGCCGTTGTTGACCTGACGTATACCGTGCGTCCCGATGGCAGTCTGGCGGTTCAAGCCAATTACAAGGCACTTTCCGATGACCTGCCGGAAATGATGCGATTTGGTATGATCATGACCTTGTCGGGTGAGTTCAGCGATTTTACCTGGTATGGTCGTGGCCCTGGAGAAAACTACGTGGATCGTCATTTGGATGCCTTCATGGGTGTCTGGAAGGGGAAAGTCAGCGAACAGGCGTTTGCCTATTACCGTCCTCAGGAAACCGGCAACAAGACCGATGTGCGCTGGTTGACCCTGACAAACCATAGGGGCAAGGGCGTGCGCATCGATGGCCTGCAACCCTTATCGGTGAGCGCTACCAACTTCAAGCCCGAGGATTTGGATCCGGGCCTCACCAAAAAGCAGCAGCATTGGTCTGATCTCAATCCCCGCTGGGAAACCGTGCTCTGCGTCGATTTGTTCCAACGCGGCGTGGGCGGCCTTCAATCCTGGGGTGCCAAACCTTTGGACAAGTACCGCTTCAGGGAGAAATCGTACAGCTATGGTTTTGTGATAATCCCCCTTCATCACTAGAATGGGGGGTTGTTGGCGTTTTAGGCTTTCTCCAGTAACCAGTCAATGATATTGATTACGGTAACATGTTTGCCTGTTTGAGCAAGTACAATTGATTGCGGTTTACCCCGGGTTAGGATAATTCCTTTCGATAAATTGTACGCATTCATGGCTTCCAACAATCCATCTACCTCACGCGATGTATTTTCCGGTGTTATGTCGTCACAAACTTGGATAAGATGGTCAATGCGATGTTGTTTGATGCAGACAAAATCACACTCTTTTTGTTGCTTGTGGTAAAATAGCTGGTAGCCACGCCTGAATAATTCAATATACACGAGGTTTTCCAAAAGCCTGCCCCTATCTTGGGAAATCCGGAAAGCGACACTGCCGCTCAAGCCGTTGTCAATGCTGTACAGTTTTTTGTTTGTAACATATTGTTTTTTGAGTGAATGGTCGTACTTCGGTACTTGAAAGAGTAAGTAGGCCTCTTCCATAAAAGCCAGGTAGTTTTTGGTCGAGGTATCGCTCTTAATGCCCAAAATGTTTGAAATATTCCTGTAACTGAATTCTTTACCTATGTTTGATAGGGCGTAATAGGCAAGTGATCGAAAAGACCATCGTTCTTGTATGGCGTAACGAAACAGGATGTCCTTGAATAAGATGTTTTCATATAACGTAGACAATATTTCGTAATCATTCGTCTGACAGTAAAGTGGAAAACCGCCATTTAACAGGTAATGGTCAAACGCTTTACTAACAGCAGCCATATTCATTGTTGTCTTGTGAACGGGTAATGCCAGCAGATCAAGGTACTCTGCAAACGAGAAGGGTGTGAGTGTTAGTTGTTTGTATCGTCCACTCAAATGGGTGCCCAATTCTCCACTTAGTAGCTTGGCGTTTGAACCGGAAATGAAGACCTTATACCCTTCATCGTGGATGCGGCGCACAAACCGTTGCCAGGATGGAATGTTCTGAATTTCATCCATGATGATCGTTTTACTGCTTGTTTGTTTGTGCCAAACCATCAATAACGTTGAGAAATCAGCTACTTCGAAATGAAGTAGGCGTTCATCGTCAAAGTTGGCATACACACATTCATTTCCCATACGCTGAGCAAATTGGCGCAACATCGTTGACTTACCGCATCGACGCACTCCGGAAATTACTACAATCTGACTACTGTTGATGAAGTTGTCCATCGTAATATGCCGTAGTACGCCTAATGGTTTTGACAGAAAGTTAGCTCGTTGATCGGCTATGACAAATTCGAGGTCAGATTCAGTTATCATTATGTTAGCGCTTAAAATGTTGATATAACGACAAAAATAACATTATAGATGCTAATATGCAAATTTTCACGTTTTTTTTTAACTGGATGGGTTACAATGTTCGAGGCCTTCTTATCTTTGAAGCCTACCAGTTTTTTTTAACTTATAAACCAGTTAACCATGAAGTTCACCATCCCTCATGAAGCCATTGCTACCTGCTCTTACCATGATGTTTTATTCAGTTACTGTACACTGGAAGAATTGAGGCACCTGTCGAGGGTGTATGATGTAACAATCAAACAATCGGCCACCAAGCGGCAATTTGCTGAGGCCATTGAAAAGGTGTGGTTGGAGCAGACGGAAGCCTGTTTGCAGATTTATCCTCAAGACGAACTGAAAGCCTTGCAGCGATTGGTCAAGGCCGATGGGTATTTGGTCATCAATGAAGATTTGGAAACCAGCCTGTTGGAAGAGTATGCTGTGGTTCAGGTAGAAGAAGAGCTGGATGACGTGTTCGATGAGGATGGCACTGATTTGTTTGACGGGGATGATGCGTTAATGGACGATGATCACATGGAGATACGCTATGCGTTAGCCAAAAACCTACGGGATGCCATCGCTCCTGTCATCGACAGGTTGGTCAACGATGCCCGTGTGTTGGAGTGGGATGAGAAAGCGAAGTGGTTGTTGCTTCTGCTTGAATGTTACGGGGTGTTGTCTTTATCCGCTGTAGAGGCGCTCAGTCAAAAAGTGACCGGAAAGCCCATCACGTTTAATGATGTCCATTTTTTGCTGATTAAGCGCAATCTGATGGATCTTTACGTCCATGGATTCATGGGTCATGGAGAACTACACTTGGCTTCAGGATTAGTTAATGACCCTGAGACACTTTATGCTGCCATTCTGAAGCGTAACGACTTGAGCTATGCGGTTTATCCAAAAAAATATTATCTGAAAGATGATATCGGTGTGCTGCCAACTCCTGAGGCAAGAAAGGCGGTCAAAGCGGTGTTGACCTTTCTGGAACAAGTTAACCAGGGAGATGAAGTAATGGCCAACATTCAACTGGTCATTATATGGAATAAAATTCAAGAGGGCCGTTCCATTGATGATGTTGCAACCATTCTGGTTGACGAACACAGGCACGTATCGCCGCATCAATACGAGGCGTTCAAGCAGCTATTGGTGACAATGGCTGAACTGATGCCGCTGTGGACATTGAAAGGGCATACTCCCAAAGCCCTGGGGATAAAGGTGTTCAAAAAGAATGACGGTGCTCCGTACGCCACACCTGACCACAGCTCGAAAAAGACCCGCAAGAACAAACAACCCTCGTCCGACAAGGCCTCAATTTACCAGCTCCGTATCCAACTGCAGGACGTGGAACCACCTATCTGGCGCTGTATACTCGTGCCTTCCGATATCGAACTGGAAGATCTCAATAAAGTGATACAGACCAGTATGGGCTGGACCAACAGTCACCTGCATGAGTTTTCTAACGGTAAAAACGCTTACGTTCCGAGCTGGGAGTTGGAGGATGACCTATGTGATCCCGGTAATAGTATTGCTTATGAGGGGCTTTGTCTGCACCAATTTCTGAAGAGAAAAAACGACCTCTTACGCTATGAATACGATTATGGTGACAGTTGGGAGCATCTGGTTGTCTTAGAGGACATCCAGCCGCACCGGGATGGCGTCATCTTGCCAGTCTGTATCGACGGGGCACGTCATTGCCCGCCGGAGGACTGTGGGGGTGCCTTCGCATACATGAACATGCTTAACGTGTTGAAGAAACCAAAGCATCCGGAATACAAACACATAAAGAGCTGGTTAGGTGGCCCGTTTGACGCTGAAGCCTTCGACCTTTATGAAGTGAACGACCTATTGCAGCAACCAAACTTCGGTCTGCTAGAGTGGGAAGACTAATTTCGACCACGTTACTTTTAAGAAAAAAGGATGCCATCCTTTCATTAGGGATGCCATCCTTTCATTAGGGATGCCATCCTTTCATTAGGGATGCCATCCTTTTTTTAGNNAAACGCAATCAACCCATTACTGAGCAACAGAAGCGATTGGCTCGCTACGCCAAAGCGATGGGGCATCCCATACGTTTATACGTGCTGGAATTACTATCCAAGCAGGCCTGTTGTTACAGCGGAGACTTGAGCGAGGAATTGCCCATAGCCAAATCCACCTTGTCGCAACATTTGAAAGCCTTGAAAGAGGCAGGGCTTATTCAAGGGGAGATTGAAGCACCGAAGGTCAAGTATTGTCTTAATAGGGCCAATTGGGAGGAGGCCGGGCAGCTGTTCGACCGTTTTCTGATGCAGGGCAATAGGGGAAACAACCAGTCCTGCGACTGTTGATTTTTTTTAATGCAATTGTTCGTTGTTTTACGAATAGAGTATAAATGACCTAAAAAAAGGTAACCACTAATAAACCAATCAAACATGGAAATCAAAGTACTGGGCACAGGTTGCCCCAAATGCAAGACCTTGGAGAAAGTGACACGGGAAGCCGTGGCTGAAACGGGTTTGAACGCTACTGTCACGAAAGTGGAGGACATTACGGAAATCATGAATGCCGGTGTCATGATGACCCCCGCTCTGATCATCGACGGTAAAATCGT
>DOBD01000058.1:4752-14168 GCA_003506275.1 Bacteroidales bacterium
AAAAGAGCTTATACTTATTGCTTCTTGTCGCCCTTGTCTCCTTTGGCCTTCACAGCCAAAGCTGCAGCAACAGCCCAAAAAATCCTTCTGTTGAAAATGAACCGTCTTCCCAGGTTATCGATGATCAATTATTGGCTGCCAACGCCAAATCAACATCTGTTGAAGCCTATTACTTCCATTTTTCCCGTCGCTGTGTCACTTGCCAGGCTGTCGAAACGGTGACTGCTGAAGCACTCAAAACCCTGTACGGTGGTAAGATTGTGCTGAAATCCATCAACATGGATGAAAAAGGCCATGAGGCTCTGGTAAAGAAACTCGGGATTAACGGTCAGACGTTGGTGGTGGTGAAGGGAACAAAGAAAACCGAATTGACCAATGAAGGCTTTATGTACGCTCGTTCCAACCCGGAAAAACTGAAAGAAGCCATCAAGAAAGCCGTAGACGCTTTATAAACGTGTTACGTCAATGGAAGTATTGCATCAACTGCTGGAAACAAGCCAGTTTCCCTTTTTGTCGGCCTTCATTTTGGGACTGATGACAGCCATCAGTCCCTGCCCGTTGGCCACCAACATTACGGCCATTGGTTTTATCAGCAAGGATATCGAGAGCCGCAAGAAGGTGTTTTACAATGGTTTGATCTATACGCTTGGTCGAGCCATCACCTATACTGTGATTGGGTTGCTCTTTTACGTAGGTGCCGGGGAAATCAACATTGCTGGCTTCCTGCAACAATGGGGAGAAAAACTGTTGGGCCCTTTGTTGATTCTGATAGGACTGTTCATGCTGGGTGTTTTCAATTTTATACGCCTGCCTGGTATGGGCTCCTTGACGGGGGCCATGGAAAAACGGGCCAACAAGGGGTTCTGGGGTGTGTTGCTGTTGGGGGTGGTTTTTGCGCTGGCGTTTTGTCCGTATAGCGGAGTGCTGTATTTTGGCATGTTGATACCCATGACCATCAGCAGTGCGGCAGGCCTGTATTTGCCTTTGGTCTTTGCCCTGGCCACAGGCATACCTGTCATCCTGTTTGCTTGGTTTATCGCCTTTTCTGTTGGCTCTATTGGTGGTCTTTACAATAAAATGAAGGTCTTTGAAACCTGGTTTCGTCGGGTAGTCGCCGTGCTGTTTATTGCGGTAGGGCTCTATTACGTTGTATTGATGGTCGTTTAATTTTTTAACCTGATTGTTCGTTGAAAGACGAACTGTATTCCAAAATGTGTTGTCTCGTGGAAACGAAAAAAGAAGTAAAAATACTGGCTTGGATGGTGGCTGTGTTTGCAGTGGCCTTTTTCTTGCCCATTGAAAGTGCCCGGTTCAACACGGCTGTCGCCGCTACCTTTGACCTGGTTAAATGGTACGCCAGAGAGCACGTGGTCTTGTGTTTGTTGCCGGCGTTCTTTATTGCCGGTGTCATTGCCATTTTTGTGAGTCAAGGCTCGGTGCTGAAGTATTTTGGTGCCAATGCCAAAAAGTGGTTGGCGTATACGGTGGCTTCGGTGTCGGGTACCATCCTGGCTGTTTGTTCGTGCACCATCTTGCCCTTGTTTTCCAGCATCCACAAACGGGGTGCGGGGTTGGGACCGGCTGTGGCGTTCTTGTATTCTGGCCCTGCGATCAATATTCTGGCCATCATTTTGACCGCCAGGATTTTGGGTTTTGAGATGGGACTGGCGCGTACCATTGGTGCGGTGTTGTTCAGTATCATTATCGGGTTGAGCATGTCTTTCATCTATCGAAAGGAAGAACGGATTAAGAAGGAACAACAGCTGAACATCGTACCAGAGCCTGAAAAACGACCGATGTGGCAAACCGTGTTTCATTTCTTTACTCTTGTGCTGATTTTGGTGTTTGCCAACTGGGGAGCCCCCTCAGCCGGTGATACCACCAGTGTCTGGTTTTTGATTTGGAGTTACAAGTGGTACATAACAGGCTTTTTTGGGTTGTTCCTGGCCTGGTCGCTTATTGCCATACTGAAGATCAAATGGCAGTGGGTAGTGGCAACGGTGTTGGCCACCGGGGTTTCGGCTTTTTTAGCAACGACTTTCATCGACAACGCCAAACTAAGCCCGCTGGTGCCCATGTTGGTGGCCATTACTGGCTTAGGTCTCATCACGCTGTTCGACAAGAGGGATGCTGATAACAAGGAGTGGGCCCTGTCGGCATGGGGTTTTGCCAAACAAATCATGCCGCTTTTGGCCATAGGGGTCGTTACGGCCGGATTTTTATTGGGGTCCACGCACGACGGACAGTCTATTGCCGGCGTAATACCCAACGAATGGATTTCGGCCTTGGTGGGTGGTAATTCGGTTTTTTCAAACTTGTTTGCTTCCATCGTGGGGGCCTTCATGTATTTCGCCACCCTCACTGAAGTGCCTATTCTGCAAGGCCTGATGGCTTCGGGTATGGGTAAAGGCCCTGCCTTGGCTCTCCTGTTGGCCGGTCCACCCCTGTCACTCCCCAACATGCTGGTCATCCGGGGTGTCATGGGTACCCAAAAAACAATGGTTTATGTGCTGTTGGTTATCGTACTCTCCACCCTTGGTGGCTTGTTCTTTGGCGCCCTTTAAAAAGTGGGATGGCATCCTTTTCAAAAGGATGCCATCCCATNNCAACAACTATTGGATTTATCGGTGGTGGACGCATCACCCGTATTTTTCTTCAGGCTTTTGCCAACGAACACGTGACGTTCCAATCGGTGGTGGTTTACGACCCCAACGCCGAAACACTCAACGCGTTGAAATCGCGTTACCCCTTCATGACCGCAGGGAGTTTGGAGCAGGCTGCCAGCCAATCGGTTGTTTTTCTTGCGGTTCACCCGCCAGTCATGATGGAGACGCTTGGCCTTATCGCAGGAAACGTGTCAGAGAGTACGATGGTCATTTCCCTGGCTCCAAAAATCAGCTTGTCTGTGCTGGCTTCCAGGTTGAAGACCAAACGCCTTGCCCGTATGATTCCCAACGCAACGTCTTACCTCAACGACGGCTACAATCCCATTACTTTCGGCCCTGACGTACGTGAATCGGAGAAGGCGCCGGTGCGCAACCTGTTGATGACATTGGGCGACTTGTTTGAGACCGAGGAGTCAAAATTGGAAGCCTATGCCATCACGTCTGCCATGTTGCCCACGTATTTTTGGTTTCAGTTCAAGGCGATGGAGGACATCGCTCAACAGATGGGACTAACCCCCGAGGAGGCCTCTGTGACTGTGATGACAACCCTAAAAAAAGCCCTTCACTTTTATGGAGCCTCTGGTCTGACCACGGCTGAGGCCATGGATTTGATACCGGTCAAGCCTATTGGTGAACACCAGGAGCAAATCATTGATTTTTACCAAACCAAACTGCTAGGGCTGCACGAAAAGATCAAACCCCAGTAAACAATCGAATTTAGTTAACAATGAATCCCAACACATAAACCAATGAAGGTACTCATTCTTTGCACCGGCAACAGTTGCCGCAGCCAAATGGCCCATGGTTTTTTACAGTCGTTTGATCCCAACCTGACTGTCTGTTCAGCTGGCACAGAAGCCTCGGGCAAACTCAACCCCAAGGCCGTTGAGGTCATGAAAGAGGTCGGTATTGATATCAGTCACCACACGTCTGATTCGGTCGAGTTGTACCTGGATCAGACCTGGGATTACGTAATTACCGTTTGTGGAGGCGCCAACGAGAATTGCCCGGCTTTCCTGGGCAAGGTCAAGCACCGCCTGCACATCGGCTTTGACGATCCCAGCCACGCCGTTGGCAGCGATGCATTTATCCAGCGCGAATTCATTCGGGTAAGGGATGAAATCAAGGACGGTTTCCGGCGTTTCTACGATGAGGTGCTGAAACCGTCGATGAAGGCTTGATGCCTGTTTCTCGTGACGTAAAAATGACCAAGAATGCAAAAAAGATTCAGATGAAACCGGAAGACATCAAAGGCCTTGTCAAAGACAAGTACGGACGTATTGCTACAGAAACAACCAAACCAGCCTCTTCAGGCTGTTGTAGGCCAAAAGGCTGCTGCGATGCCTTGGAATTCAGTATGATAGGCGACGAATACAAGAATGTGAAGGGGTATAATCCCGATGCCGATTTAGGTCTAGGCTGTGGCTTGCCCACCCAATACGCTGGCATCAAGCCCGGTGACCATGTATTGGATCTTGGCAGCGGAGCCGGTAATGATTGTTTTGTGGCCCGTGCCATCGTCGGGGCAGAGGGTTGGGTGACGGGATTGGATTTTACGGAGGCCATGGTATCGAAAGCCACGTCCAACGCCCAAAAGTTAGGATACGAAAACCTTACCTTTGTCCTTGGTGACATTGAGCACATGCCTTTACCCGATGAGGCCTTCGATGTGGTGATCTCCAACTGTGTCCTCAACCTGGTCCCCGACAAGCGGAAAGCCTTTGCCGAGGTCTGGAGGGTCCTGAAGCCAGGCGGGCATTTTTGCGTGTCCGATGTGGTGCTGGTCGGAACACTACCTGAAGGGCTTTCGAATGCAGCGGAATTGTATGTGGGCTGTGTGGCCGGTGCCCTCCAACAGGAACAGTACCTCGATATCATTCGAGGACAAGGATTTGTCGACGTGACCGTGCACAAGCAAAAAGCCATCAGTATCCCCGAAGAGGTGTTGAACAGGTATGTGTCTCCAGCCGAAAAAACGGTTTTAGCTGATGGTGCCCATGGGATTTTCAGTATCACCGTGACAGCTTTTAAGTCGTAAAAAAACACGAACAAAACAGATGAAAAAGAAGACCCAACCCACCATGTCCTTTTTTGACCGCTACCTCACTCTTTGGGTGACGTTGTGCATCATCGCCGGTATCGCCATCGGGAAGTGGTTGCCCATGGTGCCTGACGCCTTGGGCCAACTTGAGTACGCCAACGTGTCCATCCCCATCGCCCTCCTTATCTGGATCATGATTTTTCCCATGATGCTCAAGATAGACTTTGGCAGCATCGTCAACGCGTTCAAGAACCCCAAAGGGTTGACTGTCACCCTGGTGGTCAATTGGTTGATCAAGCCCTTCACCATGTTTGGCATTGCCTGGCTGTTTTTCTTTGTGGTGTTCAAAACACTCATACCCGAAGCGTTGGCTCATGAATACCTGGCAGGCGCCGTGTTGTTGGGGGCTGCACCCTGTACGGCCATGGTCTTTGTGTGGAGCCACCTGACGAAAGGTAACCCAGCTTACACATTGGTGCAAGTGGCTGTCAACGACCTGGTTATCCTGGTAGCTTTTATTCCCATTGTCAGTCTCCTGCTAGGTGTCAGCGGCATCGCCATTCCCTGGGATACCCTGTTGCTGTCAGTGATTTTGTTTGTGGTCATTCCGCTGGTCTCGGCCATGATTACCCGCCGGTTGGTGATCAAACGCAAGGGGTTGGCCTGGTTTGAGCAGACCTTTCTGAAAGCCTTTACCGGCACCACCATCGGTGGATTGTTGCTCACCCTGATCATTATTTTTTCATTTCAAGGCGAAGTCATCCTGCACAATCCGTTCAGCATCCTGCTGATTGCTGTCCCGTTGACCCTGCAAACCTTTCTGGTTTTCGGTGTCGGGTATGGTTGGGCGTATCGCTGGAAACTGCCGCACGATGTGGCCGCACCGGCTGCCCTCATCGGTGCCAGCAACTTCTTCGAGCTAGCCGTGGCCGTGGCCATCGTGCTGTTTGGGTTTGATTCAGGCGCCACGCTGGTCACGGTGGTGGGCGTGTTGGTCGAGGTTCCCCTCATGCTGACCCTGGTTCGCTTGGCCAACAAAACCAGACCTGCGTTTCTCAGCCGTTCCAGCCGTTCCTGAAGGGCGGTTGGAATCAATCAGTCGTACGTCAAGTAATCGACATCCACAAAGCCGCTTTCTCCCAGGTCGTTGAAACTGTACAGGCCGATGCGGTCACCGCGGTAGTTGCCCCAAACCAGTTGATAGGGTTCACCAAACGGTACGAACGTTTGACCATCCAGGCTGTATTGAAACTGTGACAACCCATCGAGCCCCCAGGTGGAACGCAGCCAAAGGGTTGGTTGCGCGACAGGAATGCCACGGTTGATGACGCCGTTCTTCCGGTATTCCAGCCAACAACCATCCGTCTCTTTGGTCAAGCCGATGGCTGCGTGTTGAGAAGACAGGTGGCAGAGGCCGGCTTTCTGTCCGAGCGTCATGCCTGCTATATCCAGTTTAACCGTAACGGTGTTGCTTGATGTTCGAAAACTGCGTTGTGTCAGTGTATTGCCAGCCTTGGTCACGTCGTTGGCCACCAGTGGACGAAAGGCTTTCAGTCGCAACCAGCCCTGTCGTTCGTTCAACGTGAACATGTCAGCACGGGGCTGGTAGTGCCATTGCCATTGAGGGCCAAGCACCGCTGTCTCAAATGCGTCGGAACGACTCAATCCAACCTTTTTGGTCTTTTTGGCCGGCATCTTGCCCGACCATTGCATGGTGCCCACCCCGTTGGGCGTCAGGGCTCCGGGAATGGGCCATTCATCCACCCAGGTGACAGGTAATAAGCTGACGATGCGCCCGCTCCAATCGCCTGAGCCGTGGTGGGTGAGGAAGTACCAGGCATCGTCAGCCCCCTGGATGATGCCGCCCTGGTTGGGTTCATTGGCTTCCAGGCTCGCCAAGGCCAACTGCCGTTCCTCGTCGTAGGGCCCCCATAAGGAACGCGCGCGTTTGGCCATCACGTACCGGCCTATCCCGTTTTTGTGTTCGCTGAAAATCAGGTAATACCAATCACCTACTTTGATCAATTTGCTGGCTTCCCGGCCGTTTCCCTCATTGATGAGCACGGCTGAAGCGTTGTCCAGTCGAGTGCCGTCGGGGGACAGTTTGAACAGGTAGGTTTTATACCCGCCGGCGAAATGCGTGCCGACAAAGCAGGCCTGACCATCCTCGTCCCATAGGACGGTACAGTCATCCCAGCCCGGTTCGTCAAGGAGGTGGGTCAGTGGTGCCCAGGGCCCGATTGCATGAGGGGCGCTGGTCATGAAGTACCCTTCGTCGGGGGTACCGAAAAACAGGTAAAACCGTTGGTTGTGGTAGCGCAATGTGCCTGCCCAAATCCCTCTGGCCGGACGGTTCATGCGTTTCCAGCTCAGTTCAGGCCCTATTTGGGTGAGGTCTTCAACGATGTTGGTGCAGTATTCCCAATTGACCAGGTCTTTGGAATGCAACAGGGTCATCCCTGGTGAATATTGAAAGGTGGATGATATGGCGTAGAAATCATCGCCCACGCGGATGCAGTCGATGTCGCTGAAGTCGGCCGGGATGATGGGATTCTGGAAGGTGCCATTGCCCTGGTCGCCCCAGGTGGTCCAATGTCCCCACAAACGGGACGATTGAGCACTCAATGAAAGACTTAGGCTCAGGATGGGTAACAGGAGGTACTTTTTTATCATGATGCTACGGTTGGTCAACGTCTCAAAAATACGTTTTTTTTGTGGACCTATGGGCCCTGTTTGCTGCCACCTGCCTATCTTTGCCTCAAACAGCGCTTTGCCTCGAACAATGCATTACATAAAACAACCAGCACGATGAATTGGATACTGTTGACCATAGCCGGATTATTTGAAGTGGGCTTTACCTTTTGTCTGGGCAAAGCCAGGGGGGCAGCCGGCTCCGAGATGTACCTGTGGTACGGGGGCTTCCTCCTTTCGCTGACGCTCAGCATGGTCTTACTCATCAAGGCCACCCAGACGTTGCCCTTGGGTACAGCTTATGCCGTATGGACGGGCATTGGTGCCATCGGTACGGTGTTGGTGGGTATTTTCGTTTTCAAGGAACCGGCTACTTTCTGGCGGTTGCTTTTCCTTACGACCCTGATCGCTTCCATTGTGGGGTTGAAAGTGGTATCTGAATAAAATAGAACCGTTCAGCCCCCTCATTCAACAACTCAGCGATAATTCTTTTCAACCAACGAGGGTAGCCCTTTACTTTGACGCTTGTTAAAACCCCATACACTTATGAACAAGCTCATATCTAAAAAAAATGCCTGGCTGCTGATATCGGCCGGCGTCCTGGTTTTCTGTCTTGGAGCAGCCATGCTCCGTAAGGCCATGATAACAGGCGATCCTTTTCACATCACCGTAATTCCAACGTTCATCACCATGCTGCTGACTGCCGGTGGTATCGGCGGATTGGTCATACTCCTGCTCAAACGAGCCCAACGGTACTCGTCTGCCCAACTGGTCAAACGGATGATTCCAACACTGTTGCTGTTTTACCTGGGTGCCACCCTCATTGCCAACCTGGCCATCGCCCTGAGCACGGCCTGCTGGTTTGTCTGCATCGGCAGGCCCTTTTCCGAGTATTGGCTACACCTGCGTTTGTATGAACTGCCCTTTGCCGGATTCGGTTTCTTTTTTTGGTTGCTGTGCTTTACCATCGGTTTTGTGTATGTGCTCTGGCATAAATCGGTCAAGAAGGAACAACAACTCAGGGAGGAAAATCTACGCTACAAGTACCAGAACCTCAAGGCCCAGGTCAATCCCCATTTCCTGTTCAACAGCCTGAACACACTTTCAGCTTTGGTGGAAACTCAGGCAGAAGTCGCCGGGCTCTTTATTTCCCGCTTGTCCTCCATTTATCGCTATATTCTGGAAAATGCTCCCAGGGACAAGGTGCCCCTGAAGGAGGAGTTGGCCTTTCTGGGGGATTATTTTTTCTTGCACCAGGTGCGGGATGATCGAAAAATCCAGCTTTCTGTCGCCGTGGAGCACCCCGAGGACTTTGAGATCCTCCCGGTCTCGCTTCAGATTCTTCTCGAGAATGCTGTCAAGCACAATATGGCCACGCGGGATCAGCCCCTACGTATCCGGGTGTTCACCGAAGGTGCTTACATCGTGGTTTGCAATAATATTCAAAGAATGGCAACCCAGCTTCCCTCAACCCGTACGGGACTGGCCAATTTGCGCGAGCGGGTGCGTCTGGCGACAGGGAAGCCCCTGATCGTGGAGGAAACTGAGCAACAATTCATCGTGAAAATTCCGCTGATATCATGAATGTACTCATTGTAGAGAATGAAAAACCAGCAGCCGGCATTCTGGTCCGGCTGCTGCATCATATTGACCCTGCTATTCAGGTTTCGGGGATTGTGGAAACGGTCGAGGGAACCATCAACTGGATTCAGGATCACGACAGGCCGGATTTGATTCTAATGGATATTCAACTCGATGACGGGCTGTGTTTCGAGGTGTTTGAAACCATTCGGCTGGACATCCCGGTCATCTTTACCACAGCCTACGATGAGTACACCCTCAGGGCATTCAAGGTCAACAGTATTGACTATTTGCTCAAACCGGTTGAAGAGCAGGCTTTGAGGGCGGCTTTGAGGAAATACCGGGGAATGTATGCCTCCGGGATGGTGGCGCGGCCTGATTTCGACCGTTTACTGGGAGGTTATTCCAGCCCGTATAAATCGAGATTCCTGGTTAAG
>DOBD01000088.1 GCA_003506275.1 Bacteroidales bacterium
TCCAGTTGTCCCAAATCCAGTTGAGCGTATTGGTCATGATATCGGTGCGGACCAACCGGGAGGCGGGCAGGATACCGACAGCACCCAACACAGCCATATGGTCTGAGGTATACCGGGTATCCAGGTAGGTATCCGTGGCTGTTTCTGCCGCCAGGTACAGGCCGTTTTCGTGGGCCAGAGGGGAAAGCTTATCGAGGATGATTTCCCATTCGAGGTTTTTGGGCAGGCCCAGGCGTTGACGCCAGGCTTGGGCCACACTCAGGGCGTAATGCCAATAGGACAGTTCGAAGGGCGGGTTGACTGTTTCCGAAGCTTTAAGGGTTTCTTGAGCGGGAATCGCGCCTTTGAGCACGAACCGGTCTTCAATGTCTTCGTAATCCACGTAATCGGCCATAAAGGTGGCGGTTTCAAACACCAGGTCTTTGTAGCGGTTCAGGACAGCCGTGTCAGGATTGGCCCTGTACATCAATTCGGCCATGTAAATAATGTGCGGCTGTTGCCAAATCAGGAAGGAGCCCACCTTGGAGGGAGCTTCAGTGGCCGAAGGATCGGTCATTTTCATCCAGCGCACGCCTTGCCAGCCTTGGCGTTGAGCGATAGCTCTGGCTTGGGGCAAGGCCGTCTGGTACCAACCGAGGCTACGTTCCAATAAATCGGGACGTCCCCAGAGGGCGAAGTGGACACCGTGCCACCAATGCATTTCCAGGTGGTATTTGCCGTACCAACTGTTGTAGGTCAGGCTTGTTTCCTGTGGTGGGTAGGTGCCGGCACACTGGATGGCCATCAAATACTGCGACAATACCACGCGGCGTTCCAACTCCTGGGCTCTCTCATCGGTGCAGGCTGAAAAATCAACCGCTCCTCCCCTTTTCCAGAACGACTGCCACCAGTCGGAGACAACAGCCTTGTCGGCTTCAAACGTGCTAGCCGCATCGGCCTTGGCAGTCAGATCGGGTTCCTCTGCCTGGAAACGGCAACTGAAGGCGAGTTCGTCTCCCTGGGGAAGCAAACGGAAATCGTGGGCGCCTTTTTGTATGAACTGGGCTTCACCTTCCCATGTCACACATATATAATAGGTGTCGGCGTCAAGCTGGCGTTTCAACCAGGCTTGACCGGGTTCAAGACGGAAGACGGTGGTCTGGTGACGATCCGGTTTGGTCCAGTCGCAGGCGTGATCAGCGTGTTTGCCGGTTGGATAAGGAAACTGCAACTTGACCGTCAGTTGATCCAATTGGAACAAGGCCGATGTGACCTTGGCTGAAATTCTGTCTTCATCGGGCAGACACATGGTCTGTACGGCCACCGTATTCTCTCCTACTCTGAAGGTGCTTTCAATGCGTCCGTTCCAGAGGTCAAGGCGTTGGTTGATGTCATTCAAATCACCGGGCTGCGCCTCGAAACCGTAGGGTGTCGTGATGGCCAGGCCGATGATACCCAGATGCAAGCGGTGAGGATTTTCCCTGTAGTAGTTGGCGGCAGCCTGCTGCCTGCCTTTTTCATTGAACTGCACGGCATAGGGTTCTTCCTTTCCGTGGTAGTTGTAGTTTTTCCACGTTTCCTCGGGTTTGTACCCGTTGACGTTGGGGAAGCTGTGCCAGCCCCACTGAGCCTGGGTTCCCAGAGGTACGCCCTGCTCGTACACCGTTGGGAAGGTTTGCAGACCGGTGGCATCCACCGTGAAGGCAAACTCTCCGTTGCCAACGGAAAGAGAGGCCAGGGAATCAAACGCCTGTACCTTGACCGAGTGCCTGTTCACCAAGGCTTCCCTGTCAATCGGCGCTTTGCTGTTGACCGAGCTACAGGCTGTCGTCAACAGTAAGGAAGCGGTCGCTGCGAGTATGAAGGATGAGTGTTTGATCATGGGGACTGTAGGTGTTATTTGTACAGTGGCACGTTGACGTTGTTTTCCATCACGACGGGTTCTTTGTTTTCTCCACCAATATAGACGTTGTCAAGTTCCCAATCCTTGGCCCAGTACATGCGGCCTGGATTCTTGGCGGTGATGTGCACGTTCTTCAAGCTGAATCCGGTCACGGGTGAGGCTTCCACCCCTTCACAAATCAAGGCCACCTGGCAGTCTTTGGCCTGGATGTCGGTGAAATGGATGTTGCGGAACGTGGGCAAGCCCTTCTCGGCTGGTTCTACCGGGGTAAGCATCACCTTCCAATGCTCGGGCACTTCATCCCAAACGTAAGGTTCGGGGAGTTTCGAATAGCTGTAGCTGGGGTTCCAGTTTAAGTTAATCTGAAACGGGTCTCGAATGCCTTCCATCTTGATGTTGGCCAACCAAATGTCTTCCACTACGCCGCCTCTGTTGAGGGCCGACTTGAAACGCAGGCCTACTTTGGTACCCAGCGCCGTCATGTCGTAGGACACCACGTTGCGGATGCCTCCGGAGGTCTCGCTGCCACATGTGAACAAACCGTCGCCTTGCCTGGCTATGCACTTACGGATCACAACAAACTCGGTGGGTCTGTTCACGCGCAAGCCGTCGGCATCCCTGCCGGCCTTGAGGCAAAAATTATCGTCGTTGCAGCTGATGTCGCAGTTTTCCACCAAGACCCTGGTGGACGAATCAATGTCGATGNNCTGGGGCCTTTGGCAGCGTTGTTGTTGTTCACCAGAATGCCATCGATGGTCACCTGATTACTATATAAGATGTGTACCGTCCAGAAACCGGCTTCAAAATAGCTGTTGCCGTTGAGAGTCACGTTTTCACACGATTGAAACAAAATCATACGGGGCCGCATGCAATCGTAATCGACAATCCAGCGCAGGCCACGTTTGTCGTAGTCTTTGCGCATGGTCCAGTATTTGTCCCAGAACACCTTTCCTTGCCCCCATACTTCGCCTTCTCCTGTCAGGGATACCTTCTGTTGACCGATGGCCGTAATCAAAGCTGCCGGCCATTTCATCTCGATGCCTGCCACCCTGGTATCAATGACGGGATAATCGGCGATGTTTTGGCTGCCGTACAAACGCACCCCTTTGGGCAAATGAAAATCGACACCCGTTTTCAGGAACACCGAACCGGTCTTGTAATCACCGGGGGCAAACGTTACCCTGCCCCCACCGCTGGCCGCACAGGCATCAATGGCAGCCTGGATGGCTTTGGTGCTTAACACCGTAGTGTCGGCCACGGCACCATAGTCAGCGACATTGAATACCGAGTCGATGGCGGGTTGTTTTTTGGCACCCACTTCATCAATCCATTTGAAATAGGGAATACCGTCGCTGAGTTGTTTGGGGGCACAACTGGCCAACGTCAAAACCATCAGGAGGGCGGCTAAGGAGTCTCGTATCTTCATGGTGACAAGGTTTACATCAACAAATGTAGGTAAAAGCCTGCCTTTTGTCAATGCCTCGAATGTCAACCCCCTCCATCGACTCAATCTACAACACTGATTACATGCATCTTAACTACACCCCACCCTGCACCCCTACCCATTTAACCACCCATTTCCGACAAAATTTCCACCTGATTTTACACACTTTTTCACGCATTTCGAGAGCTTTTAACCCCGTTTGACCNNACCGATCAGTTTTTTCCATAAAAAGCACCCCAAAAGTTGTGTCCAACTTTTGGGGGTCAGATTAGGAGGGTTGCCATCCTTGGCTCTCTTGGTAATTTTTCTATACCACTTGTTTAATAATAAAGCCTTCGATCCCGCTCTCCTAAGCGGAGATGTTCCAAATCCTTAGTTTTGAATCACTAACAAAAACAGACGGGGGAGGTATACTACAAATTGTCAACACCGTCAAAACGTGTAGAAATTTCTTCCTTGTTTTCATCATTGG
>DOBD01000327.1:0-6197 GCA_003506275.1 Bacteroidales bacterium
GCCCACGTGAATTCATCGATGCGCAGGGGCGAGGGGTATTCCGTCCAGTGTTTCATGTCGGTGGTCGAGAAAAGCAGCCAGTCCTTCATCACGTAGCCTTTCTGATTGCCCTGCATGTCGTGCCCGGCAAAGAGCCAGAGCGTGTCGCCCTCCACCAATACGGCCGGGTCGGCGGTATGTTTGTGGCGAAAGAGGGGGTTACCTGTGCTCACGAGGTTGCGACGGAGCACATAGCCCCACCGCTGTTGCACGCGCTCCAGTTCGTCGGGGGTGACCGAAATCACCGAGCCGTGACGGGGGAAGAAGTCCTTGCGGAAGGATTCGGGTTGCTGGGTAAAGTGGGTCAAATCGTTCGAGCGCTGGAACTCGTAGCGTCCGCTGCCGTAGAGGTCGTACATCAGGATGTATTCGTTGCTGTCGTTGAGTTTGAATACGCTGCTGCCCTCTACATGCGTTTTGGTGCCGGCGTAGACGTCGAGGTACTTGAAGTCTTCCTTGTAGGGTCCTGTCAGTCGTTTCGACGTGGCCTGCTGGATGCCGTTCTTTACTTCCTTGCCGTTAGCGTCCTTCGTGTTGCCCTTGTAGAAAAGGTGATACACGCCGTTCGTATAGATGATGTCGTTGTCGATGGAGCCGTACTTGGCGGCAAACAGGGGCTTCGGCGCGCTCTCAAAGGCGGTGAAGTCTTTGTTGGCATAGGCGTAATAGGTAATGAGCGACTTGCGCTCATCGTTGGTGCGTTGCAGGGTGAAGTAGATCATGTACTTCCTGGCCTTGGCGTCGTAGATGGTTTGCGGGGCCCAGACCCAGTAGGCATCGCTGAAGGCTGGCCAGTCCTTGCCGAGGTTGATCTTCGCGTGTGTCCAATTGACCAGGTCTTTTGACTTCAGCAGCACGATGCCGGGATTGGAGCCCCAGCCCTGCTTGGGGTCGTGGGTGAACATATCCGTTGCCACCATGTAGAAGCAGCCGTCCTCGCCGCGCAGGAGGTGCGGGTCGCGGATGCCTCCGCTCTCACTGATGCTGTCGCTGCCGATGATGGGGCGGTTGTCGTTCAGGGCGTACCAGTTTTGTGCGTCCTCGCTTACGGCGAACCGTAGTTGTTCCTGCAGGTTCTTGTCGCCGCCCCCTTCGAAGTAGGCGAACAGGTAGCCGTTTTTCGTTTGCGCCGTCAGTCCTAAGCCGACAGCGATGGCCAATACGGAGAAAATAAGTCGTTTCATCAGGTTGTATGGGGATTTGTTGTATGGGGATTAGTTTTCGGAGTGAGAGGGCGGTGTTTGATGATGAGCGGGCAAAGATGGGTTATTTTACGCAAAAATCAAATGACAGAGGGTATGGTTTTTTTCCAAGGGATGGCATCCTTTTCCAAGGGATGGCATCCTTTTTTTAGGNNATGCCATCCGGCTCTATGGGGTGAGTGAATAGTTTTTCCCAATTTGACACAAATTAGGAGAAATGATGAAAAATTCGTACGTTTGCTTCTGATAATTAAAGTAACCTAGTCAACCATGCTGGATAGACCACCCATAGCCCTTGAACAAGAAGAGCTGGAAGCCATGCAAAAAGCATTTACTCCAGAAGTTCAAAAACTGAACAGCGATTATCCCTATTGGGATAAGGTGAAATATGCTTCAACAAACAATCATCTGAATCCACGGCAATTGTGGTTTGCCATTAAGTTCTTGCGTCAGCTTAATTGTACTGTTTTGCAGTTTGGTGCGTACAAATTCAGCTTTACCGTTACTGACGAGATGTTTGAGTTGTTGCATTATTTTGATATGAACATAGGTGGCAATCTAACGGGCGATCAAATCATCCCTTCTGAAAATCAAAATGCCTACCTTATTTCTTCCATAATGGAAGAAGCGATAGCTTCCAGCCAGATGGAAGGGGCTGCTACAACTCGAAAAGTGGCCAAGGATATGCTTAGAAAAAGCGAAAGGCCAAGAAACAAGGGGCAACAGATGATTTTAAACAATTATACGACCATAAACTATATTAAGGAGCATTCAAAAAAAGAGCTTTCCATCGATCAACTGTTGGAAATTCATCGCTTGATGACGATCAAAACGCTTGATAATGAAGCTGAATCTGGTTGCTTTCGCAAAAACAATGATATTTTAGTGATGGATGGTATAACGGGTGAGATTGCACATAATCCTCCTTCACATGTAGAACTTGAAACACTGCTTCGTGAATTGGTCATTTTTTTCAACAAAAATGAAGGCCCGTTTATTCATCCAATCGTTAAGGCTATCATTGTACACTTTATGTTGTCGTTTTTTCATCCATTTGTAGATGGTAACGGACGAACGGCTCGTTCTTTGTTTTATTGGTATATGATGAAACAGGGCTATTGGCTGATAGAATTCATGTCCCTTTCACGCATAATATATAAAACGAAAAAAAGCTATGAAAAATCACTCCTTTATACTGAATATGATGATAATGATTTGACATACTTTATTTTGTACAATTTGCGTGCCATGAAGAAAGCATTTGAAGAACTAAAAGTGTACCTAAAGCGCAAATCAGAAGAGAATAAGAGCGTCATGCTGCTTACAACCATCAAGGGGATCAACCAACGACAAGCCCAACTAATTCAAATCATACAGGAAAAACCGGATGTCTATTTTACAGTAAAAGAGGTTGAGAATCGTTTCACTGTTGGCAACCAAACTGCCCGTACAGACTTATATGGCTTGGTAGAAATGGGCTATCTATCTGAGATCCATCTTAATAAAAGAAAACTTGCGTTTATAAAATCACCTGATTTCGATTCAAAGATTGACAATTTTTCCTAATTAATGACTAACTAGGAGAATAGTTCCCGCAATTCTTTGTTACTGAGTTTACCGAGCCAGTTTTCACCGGTAGCCACCGTCATTTCGGCCAGGTGCTTTTTTTGTTGAATCATCTCATCGATTTTCTCTTCAAAGGTGTTTTTGGTGATAAAACGATGCACCATTACGTTTTTCTTTTGGCCAATACGGTAAGCCCGGTCTGTGGCCTGGTTTTCCACCGCCGGGTTCCACCACAGGTCGTAGTGAATTACGTGTGCAGCTGCAGTAAGGTTTAATCCGGTACCGGCTGCTTTGAGCGAAAGTAAGAAGATTTTATCGGCACGGTTGTGTTGAAATCGGTCGACCATTTGCTGACGTTCCTGCACCGAACAACCACCGTGATAAAACATCGGACACTCACCGTAGCGGTCGGTGATAAACCGTTGCAGCAAATCGCCCATTTCCTTGAACTGTGTAAATAGCAGCACCTTTTCTCCTGCCTCGAGGATGCTGTCCAACAATTCGAAGAGCAGCACTGTTTTCCCGGAAAGCGAAGCATCGAAATGGCCGTTTTTCAGGAAGTTGGTAGGATGGTTGCAGATTTGTTTCAATGCCAGGATCATTTGCAGTACGAGTCCTTGCCGTTTAAAGAGTGATTGGCCGTCTGCTCCTTCAATACCTTCAATCTCAGCCATAACGGCCTGCATGGTCTTTTCATACAACGCGGCCTGCTGTTGGGTTAGCAATGCGAATTGGTTTTGTTCCACCTTGTCGGGCAAGTCGGAAATGATGCTTTTATCCGTCTTCATGCGGCGCATCATAAACGGCGATGTTATCTTGCGAAAACGGGCCACTGCCGCTTCATCGTTGAACACCTGGATGGGATCGGAGAAGTTTTCCTTAAAGGACTTCATGTTGCCCAAATACCCTTTGTTGGCGTACTCCATGATGGACCAGAATTCGGTGAGGCGGTTTTCTACGGGTGTTCCGCTCATCGCGATGCGTAGGTTGCTTGGAATGCTTTTAATGGCCTTCGACTGGTTGGTATCGTGGTTTTTGATGTTTTGCGCTTCATCAATGACCATAATCTGCCATTTTTGTTTCTTCAGCAATTCGTGGTCACTGCGCAAAACGCCGTACGTTGTCAACATCACATCGGCATCAAACTGGTTGATGTCGCGGGCAGGGCCGTGAAAGATGTGGGAGGAGAGGGTGGGGACGACAATCAGCGCCTTGTGCTTGACATCGATGGCCTTTTCTTCCTTATATTTAAGCAAGAGGGTGATGACTTGCAAGGTTTTGCCAAGCCCCATGTCGTCAGCAATGATGCTACCGAAACCAATGCGGCTGTTGCGGTACATCCAGGAGAAACCGCGTTGCTGGTACGGCCGGAGCGTGGCATTAAGGGTGGCCGGAAGCGGAATGGCTTCGTTGGAAGAAAGTTCCTTGATCAGCTCACGGACGTCATCGGTGAGACAAACCGGGGCTCCCTGGTATTCTTCCGCCAAAGCTGCCTGAAGCAATTCGTAGGCAGTCAGTTCTTTGCCGTTTTCGATGGCCTTTTGGAGTCGCACCATCTCTTCTTCGTTCACGTACAGGTAGTTTTCCTTGAAGCGGATCAGCCCACCTGCGTTGCTCAAGAGCTTCCTGAAGGCTTCAGGTGAAACAAAGGTATCTCCGATGGCTACTTGCCAATCGAACAGGAGCAATTCGTCCAAGCGTATATACCCTTGGTGGTCTGATTTAGTTTTCAACCGGACGGTTGCCTTCGGTTTCAGGAGGTGTTGCAACGATTTTGGCAGGAGTACCTTGACGTCCAATAGCTTTACAGCTGGTAAAACCGTCAACAGAAAAGGGGAAAAGCCGGTGATGTCAAACCGTATGGGTACGCGGGTCTCGGAATTGATGTAATTATCCAATCCGTTGATAAATGACGAAAGCAGCGACAACGATTGGAGTAGTTTATACCGTTGTTTTTCGTACTGTTTTTGCTGCAAAACGGCTGACAGCTCAATGGGCAGATCATTGGGATGGGCAAGATCCTCGAGACTTACCTGGACATCGAACAGCTCTTCGCTCAATTCGGTAACCGTAATGACCGGACGGTAATCGCCTGCCGTAAGGTAGAAACGATCCAGCCACACTTTAACACCGCCGCTCAATGCCTGTTCCCCGACACCTGCAAAGTCATAGGGCTTGTTTTTGAAAAACAAATCCTCAAACAAGTCACCGGTTGAAGGTTTGGACAAGCTGGCCATCAACTCGCCCACAAGCAGCGAGAGCAACTCCTGCACCTGGCTTTCGAGTGGATGGAGTGTGCCGTCTTTACCGTTTTTTTTCAGGATCAACAACAGCGTAGGGGGCACCAGCTCGTTTAAACGCTCTATCACTTGCCGTACCTGTGCATCCAACAACGCCGGCAACCAACGGATAACAAAGTGGCGGTTTTCGAGTTGGACAATTCAACCTAAAACACCGAATGCAGCAATAATCAGTTTTTCGGATGGTTTTAGAAGGACGCTTAATCAGACCTGCGAAGATCTGTTGGTGTTTGTGGATGAACGTCCAAAATTTGGTAGCTTCCTTATAGATGGTGCAAACATTTTCAATACTGGTACCAAAAGGAGTGACGTTGGAATCGGCCCAATCAAGTTTGACATTGCCTGGAATGGAGAACCCCGGAATTTAATCCACCCAATTAGTTTTGATTTACAGGAATCTGTCAGCATCCAGAAAAAAACAGCTGAATACTGTGGCTATTTAGATTGGCTGGACGTATATACCAAAAATAACAATAGCCGTATCGACTTTCTTTTGGNNGGGACTACGAACAAGCCATCAACTTGCTTAACAACAACCCAACCCGTAAAAAAGTAGTTCCCTTCAACGAAATCGATCAATACGCGGAAGAAGTCGCAAGGGCCGTTTGCTGACTAGTTATTTTATTCTCCACTTATCAGACCACTGGGTCTCCCGGGGCTGAAACGCTGATCCAGTTGTCGAACAGGGGTGTTTTCTTGATTTGAATGATTTCCGTGTATTTCTCCCAACGACTGGTATATTCGATAAGCCCCATTTTCAAGAGAAAGCGCAAGAATACACGGCTGGAATAACACGAAGCGCCTACTTCAATGGGGCTTCGGTAGGGAGAATGGCAGTCTTCGAGCAAGAATGGGAAAGCCTTGAAGTACTTCTCTGCGTAAAAATGATGCGTTCGCCCTATTTCTCCATACTTGCTCAGCAGTAATAAGGTATAACCGATGCCCAAACCGCCTATCGTTTGAGAATGATACCGATCGAAGTAAGCCAGGTTGTACTTCAGGCTGAATGACAGCATCAGTTCCCGGATTAACTGGTTATCGTCAAGTGTGATTTTCTGGCCGTTTTTTGTCAGGGTCATCACTTGCTTCT
>DOBD01000327.1:6214-9809 GCA_003506275.1 Bacteroidales bacterium
TACAAAAGGAGGTGCATTTCTTCGGGTGAATACCCTTCGAAGTCGTCGTGTTGGTCTATATCCATGGTTGCTTGGGCTTACTGATGCTGTCTGCAAGGTACGGTTTTTGTCACATATTTTTCGTTTCGGCTCAAATGAGTTGATAATACGACTCAAAAAGGCGGCGTTTTGAGCTTGAAAGGGTATATTTGTGAGCTTAAAAGGAGAGGCAATGGATGTCAGGGAAGAAAAAATAATCGAATCAAGGCAAAGGCACCAGATACCGGGTCTCATCACTTTACGAAGTAAACCGACCATCGACATGGAGCGCGATTACGAACAGGAAGTGGATGAACGCATCATCAAGGATGGTTTAATAGTTCCATTATCCGTGAAGTGCTCGGTAAATATCCAGTATTTACGTCCAGCTAACTGGACCGCTTACATGCCCATCAACAACAGTTTCAAGCCAACGTAGCCCAATTGACAGAGGCAGAATATAAGCGCGAATTTGAACGTCTGGCCATCAATCAAGTTGAATTTGCTACCCGCACTTATTTTTAAGATTTTATGAGCAACCCGAAATTATCCATCCGATTTTTTGACGACCGTGAAGTGCGGGCCGTTTGGGACGAAGTAAACGCCAAATGGATGTTCAGCGTGTTGGATATCGTTGCTGTACTGACTGACCAGGACGATTACGCCAAAACCCGCAACTACTGGAAATACCTCAAGGCTAAGTTAAAGAAGGAAAACAGTCAAGTGGTTAGTGCTACTAACCAGTTGAAATTGCTGGCGCCGGATGGTAAAAAGCGTATGACCGATTTGTTGGATTTCGCTGGCATCATCGCTTTGGGCAAGCAATTTCCCGGAAAAAAAGCCAACCGATTTATCGAGTGGTTTACCTTCAGCGACGATAGCATCGATGGAAAAAGCAAGGCAAAGGCCTATGCCCTGTTTGAAAGCTCTTTCATCAACGGCATCGAAGTGGGAACAGTCAAAGGGTTGAAACAGATTCACGCCTATCTGTTTGGCGGATTGTATGATTTCGCGGGACAAATCAGGCAAAAGAACCTTTCAAAAGGCGGGTTCCAGTTTGCTGTCTCACACTTTTTGGGCGATACGTTGAAGCACATTGAAGCGATGCCGGAAACTACCCTGGAAGACATCGTCAACAAATACGTGGAAATGAACATCGCACACCCTTTCTTGGAAGGCAATGGTCGAAGTACCCGGATTTGGTTGGATTTGATCCTGAAGAAACGCCTGCAACGCTGTATTGATTGGAGCAAAATAGGCAAGCAGGATTACCTGGATGCCATGAAGCTTAGCCCAACCAACAGCGGCGTACTCAAGCAACTGTTGGAACGTGCGATGACCCCAGAAATCAACAACCGTGAACTGTTTATGAAGGGTATTGACTACTCGTATTATTACGAGGAGAATGACTGATAAACAGCTATTTATTAACCATACTAATGCCATGAAAAAAATCCTTACTTCGCTGTTTGCTTGCTGCGCCTTTGCTATCGTTTGCTCAGCTCAAAGTCTTCCTTCTGTCTCTATTTTGGGTGATTCCTATTCCACGTTTGAGGGCTATGTACAGCCGGATACCAACGCCCTTTGGTATTTCAACAAGGTGAGAACCCAGACCGACGTGACCTCGGTGCAGCAAACCTGGTGGCATTTGTTTGTCAAAAACCAGGGGTATCGCCTGTGTGTCAACAATTCGTTTTCCGGCTCAACCATTTGCAATACCGGCTACCGTAACGAGGATTACAGCGAACGGTCGTTTATCGCGCGCATGGATCATCTTGGCAACCCCGATGTCATCTTTATTTTTGGCGCCACCAACGATGCCTGGGCCGGTGCCCCGATTGGTGAATACCAATACGAAAACTGGAAAAAGGCCGATTTGTATCAGTTCCGACCAGCCATGGCGTATATGCTGAATTACCTGGTAAACCGTTATCCCAACGTTGAGCTCTACTTTCTGTTGAATTCCGAACTGAAGGAATCCATCAACGAATCCGTCAAAACCATTTGTGCGTACTACAAGGTTGATTGCATTCAATTGCATGACATCGACAAGAAGGGTGGCCATCCGTCCATTCTGGGCATGCAGCAAATCAGTGACCAGATTGCGGCTTATATGGATGGGAAGAAAAAGCAATAATCATGGACTCAGAGGTAGTTACATTTCCAATCGGCTATCATCCGTTTCATGCTAAGCAGTTATATAATTCTCAGCTTAGCCGATGGCACTCTTTGGGGTATCCTTTAAAAAACATATGAGGGAAGGTTCAAATAAAGTGGCGTTGAAAGGCATTGAAAAGGGCGGTATGGAAGCATGGAGAAACAGTTGATTGAATCGTTGAAAAATGCCAAATCCGTCACAGACATCGTATTCACAAAAAAGATCATGCGAGTAATCATTGTTCGATTGGAAATATACAACTGAGCCTTGATACCATGATTAATTGGCTCGATGAAAAAATGTGAACGAACCCCTAACAAATATGAAGAAAATCGTTTTACTAGCCTTTTTGCTAGTGTGCCATACGGCCGTCGGCCAGGTAATTAAAGGGACGTTGTATAATGCAGATAACAATCAACCACTTGAATTTGTGAATAGTGGGATTGTCGGTAAAAATGTTGGTACCGTGGCTGATTTGCAGGGGCGATTCAGTCTGTTGGTGGATGCTGCATATGATGATGAGACCATTGAACATGTTAAGGACTTAGGCGAAGGGTTTCTCCATTTTTGCGCTGGATTGACCCATAAAACGTATTATAGAAAGACCAGTCAAGGTGTGTGGCAGACAGCACCAGTGGGTATAAGTATTAGTGTGATTGCAGATGTCGAGAAATAGCAATCTTGTTTGATTTCATTAACGAGTGGAGATGCTGACCTCCCATGTTCGATTTCTGATATGATCTGTTACGAGTGAGGGCCACGGTTCCCTCACAAATTCGCTAGCTTTGTGCCAATCAAATACCCTATTTTACCTTTGACACCATGAAACTGAGATTCCTCTTCCTTGCCTTAGCCGCNNGCAGCGAATTACGGATACCTGAAAGCGTATAAACCACTCAAGCAATACATTGATTATACGAAGTACCCCAACTTCAAGCTGGGATTGGCCATCGGGGCCAATGATTATATGAACAACAGCACGGTCAAGGCTGTTGTCAATGGTTATTTCACAGAGACTGTTACCGGTAATGCCATGAAAATGTCCAGCTGTGTGAACAATAGCGGGGTCATGAATTTCGGTACGGTGACCAACTTCGTCAACTCCGCATCTGCAGCCGGTGTGAATATCTACGGACATACGCTGGCATGGCATGCTCAACAACCGACTGGCTACCTGAACGGTTTGATCAAGGATCTGCCGGCGTTACCGATAGAGGGTAGTGATACCACCGTATGGACGTTGATGAAGGCAAAGGACTTCACACAGGATAAGACCATCGGCTGGACAGCGGACAAGACGACGTATGGCTTTACAACCTCGTTCGTTACTGACGGTCTTCTGGTGCATACCACCAAGAAGGTCAACTCTTGGGAGGTGCAGTACATCGTGATGGATAATATTCCGACGGAAAAGGGCGT
>DOBD01000327.1:9868-12839 GCA_003506275.1 Bacteroidales bacterium
ACGGAATGGAGGGATGTGGTGATCAACTACAACAGCACGATTGCCAACAGTTTTCTGCTACTCCAGCACGGCGATTTCGTGGGGGATATCTGGATTAAGAACATCAAATTTGAAAAGTCCGTGGGTGGAAAAAAGTCTACCCGCAGTTATATCGTGTTGAACGCAACGGCCAAGAGTGCGGAAGTATGGGATAACCAGTGCTGGATCAAGCTGGGCAGCTTCAACAAGGGCGATACGTACGAATTCTCAGCCCAGGTACGCGCAGACAATGCAGCTAAAGCTTCGACGCAGATTCATACCGCACCTGGGAGTTACGTCAACTGGCAGGCCATCGGTGATGTCAACTTCACCACCGAATGGAAGACCGTGACCAAAACCGGAGCGTTTGCCGATGCCGGGCAGTCCATTGCGTTCAACCTCAGTGAATTTACCGGTGCCAACAACTACTATTTCGACAACGTCAGCTTCAAGGTGAACGGCGTGGAGCGGGTGAAAAACGGCAGTTTTGATGGCACCGATGTCTCCTCCTTTGCCTGGAAACGGTACGGTGGCAGTGTGACGACTCCAACCATCACGATAGACAGCAACTACGTCCTATTACCTCAGACCAGGCCGTTGTCGGCTCAGGTCAAGCATGATACGCTGGTCTATGCCATGAGCCGATGGATTAACGGTATGATGAACGCGTGCGGCGGTAAGGTGAAAGCCTGGGACGTGGTGAACGAGGCTATTTCAGGTGGCGATTCCGACGGTGATGGCTTTTATGACCTGCAGCATTATAACGGTAATGACGGTGATTTCTTCTGGCAGGACCACATGGGTGACTTGGAATATGTCCGTCAGGCTGTACGGCTGGCGCGTCAGCATTATGCCACGTCCATGGCCTCAAAGGGTGGTGACGATGGCAAACTGACGCTGTTTGTGAATGACTACAACCTGGAAAGTGACTGGGATGGCAACAAAAAACTGAAGTCGCTGATTAATTGGATTCAGCGTTGGGAAGCTGACGGTGTCACCAAGATCGACGGCATCGGCTCACAGATGCACATATCCTGTTATATGAATGAATCCACCCAGACGAGCAAGAAGAACGCCATCGAGAACAGTTTCAGACTCATGGCTGCTTCAGGCAAACTGGTGCGTATCAGTGAATTGGACATGGGTATGGTCGATGCCAGCGGTAATAACGTGCCCACAGCGAATGTGACGGAAGCCATGCACCAGCGTATGGCAGACCTGTATGAATGGATTTTCAAGAAGTATTTTGAGATCATTCCCGTTAACCAGCAATGGGGTATCTGCCAGTGGTGTGCNNACACCCTCGACTGGTACCGCAAGCATACCTACGCCGGTTTTGCCCGCGGTCTGGGAGCACCCAAAGACCCAACTGGCCTTGACCGCCTTACTGACGATGCCAACAAGCTGACGCCAGCTCCCATTTACGATTTGCTTGGCCGTTATGTGGGCACTGACTTTGAGTCACTCCCTGCTGGCCTCTACATCCAGAGCGGCAAGAAGTTTATGNNTATATGAAAAAATGACGGGATTATGCGCATCATTCACCTCACACTGACGCTTACCCTGCTTTCTGTCCTTGGTCTGAGTGCTCAAACGGTGGCTGTCAATCCGGATGTCACTCTCAAGGATTGTTACAAGGACGCTTTCAAGATAGGCTGTGCCGTCAATAACGCGGTGGTCAGTGGGAGGGATGCTGTTTCGCAGCGCCTGGTCGTTTCGCAGTTTAATTCCATTACGTCGGAAAATGAGATGAAGGCCGAGACCCTCAATCCCAGGCCCGGTGTATGGAATTTCTCCCCGGCCGATGCGTTTGTCACATTCGGCCAGGATAACAAGCAGTTCATCATCGGTCATACCCTTGTTTGGCACAATCAAACGCCCGATTGGTTTTTCAACGATGCCCAAGGGAAGCCCAAATCACGTGAGGCCATGGTGGAACAGATGCGCAGCTACATTGAAACGGTGGCTGGTCGGTATAAGGGCCGGGTTGACGCCTGGGATGTGGTGAACGAGGTCGTCGACAACGATGGTTCCTACCGTCAAACGACCTGGGTCAAGGCTTTTGGCAGCGGCGATGACATGGTGAAGCACGCCTTCCGGTTTGCCAGCCAATACGCCCCCGGCACCGAATTGTACTACAACGATTTCAATGCCTGGCGCCCCTCCAAACGGGACGGTATCGCCCGTATGGTCCGTATGTTGCAAAAAGAAGGTATTCGCATTGATGGCATTGGCATTCAGGGGCATTGGGGGTTGAACTTTCCCAAAAACGCCTACATTGAAGCCGCCATCGACACCTTTGCCAAATTGGGGGTCAAGGTGATGATTACCGAGCTGGATGTGGATGTGTTGCCCATCACCAGAGAGGGTCAGCTCATCGGAAAAATGATGAGTGATCCGCAGTGGCAGCTGGAAGAATTCAAGCTGTTCCTGGATCCCTACCGAAACGGCTTGCCCCCGGCTGTGGAACAGCAACTGACCGACCGATACGTCGAGCTGTTCAACCTCTTCTACGCCAAACGCGACAAAATAGACCGCGTCACGATGTGGGGGCTGCACGACGGCATGTCCTGGAAAAATGATTACCCCGTACCCGGCCGCATCAACTACCCGTTGCTCTTCAGAAGGGACAAGACTCCCAAGCCGGCCTTTGACGCGATTCGTGGCATTCGCCAACTGGCTGCGGCTTCAACCCCTTCCAGTTGGTACCGGGTAGGGGGCTACGAGGTCTTCGAATTGAATGAACGGAGCGGCAAGGGGGCGCTGGGCATCTTGATCAATGTGCCGGACAGTGTCGTGGCAACCTATGCGCCCGACAGTACGTTTGACAATGCCGTTAATGCCTTTCTGGTTAAGAAGGGCGACAAGGTGTGGGTGATCGACACCGGGTTTGGACGTAAGGTGTTCACCCTGATGGACTCCCTGGGGATCAAACCGGAACAGGTGCAGCAGG
>DOBD01000244.1 GCA_003506275.1 Bacteroidales bacterium
TGTTTCGCTCTGTCTTCATCGGAAGGATTATACACAAAAGTGCGCCACATTACAATTCCACCAAATGGCGAAAGTGCATCTGCAAGCATGTTTGCTCCATCGGCATGTGTTCGACCGAAATCCTGTGGACCGGGTTGTCCTTCGCTATTGGCTTTTACCAAAAAGCCCCCGAAATCGGGTATTAATGCATAGATTTCCTTGACCTTGACCTTCCACCAAGTAATGACGGCCTTATCGAACGGATCGGCCGTAGGCAAACCACCCAACCTGGCAGGTGTGGCAAAGTTGACACTCAGATAGGTGGTAATGCCATAAGGTCTCAACACATCGGCAATGGCTGCAACCCGTTTAAGAACGGGCTCACTCAACATATCAGGCGTGGTGTTCACATTGTTCAATACCGTCCCATTGATACCCAGGGAGGCATTGGCGGACCCATAATCCTTCCACCGCATCACATCAGCCTCTGTCACTGCCAGATCGTGTTTGCCCCGCCAGAAAATGGAGCGACCGGCATACCCCCGTTCAATGGAGCCGTCCAGGTTGTCCCAATGATTGAGCACACGCAATTGGTAAGAGGGGTTGCTAACGGTCGGTCTCACCGTTCCCTCCACTTGCTGGGTACGTAGGTAGGCATACGCACCATACAATAAGCCGACATCGGTTGTTGCACTGATACCCTCACCGGTAAAACGAAAACCACCAGGCTTGAGCGCTTTGTCTGCCTTGCGTTCCAGCTTGAGCGTGACACCGGCTTGCCCCTGCCATCCGGCCTCCAATACCTGTTTGGCCAACAACAGGGTTGGATTTGGTGTTTTATCGGACAGTCGAACGGTCACGGGCTGGTCAGCCTGAGCTGGGAGCCATAAGGCCGAACCATCGACAGCCATAGCCATAAAGACATTTCCAACAAGAATAAGACAGGTCACTGAAACAAGGCGGCGTACCAAACAGGAAAAGTAGGATTTCGTTTCGTTTGTTGACATCGATAGGTGTATAAGATAGTTAAACAAATTCTGTGGTCAAGGTCGCGTTGTCGGCAAAGATATGGAATCCTTCGTCAACCAGCACGATGTTACCTGTCATTGCCAGCGAGGCCTCACTGATCAAAAAGTGCAGGGTGCCCTGAAGGTTCTCCGGATTGAATTGTACAGGATTGTCATTTCCGACCATCAAGGTATTTACCCGATACGTTGAACCGAAGCGTTGCACCAATTCACCGGCCAGGGCCTTCGTCAATACCGTCACATCACGCAGCACTTGCGTGTGGGTACATTCACTGACTCTCCTCCTGGTCTGCGGGTAATCAAGCAAAAAAACAATACTGCCTTCCTGTTGCCTTAGCATGGGTTTGAGAAAGGTGCGAATAGTCAACAGCGCGTTTTCCAACCAGTTGTTAGTTGATTGGCATGGCGTGGGCGGGGTGACATCGAGCAAGCCACAGGAACACGATGCCATCGTCATGTTGGGCAAACCTTCCAGTTCGTATACCAGGGCATCAATGCGCCCGTATTCGAGCATGATGTCTTCCTGCACCTGCAGCAAACCGAAGGCATCGGATGGATCCACCTCGAAGAAGGCCGCTTCTCCCCCTTTGAGGATCATGGCTTCAACCAACGCTCTCCCCTCTTCGGGACACGAACCCAACAAGAGAACAATAGCACCTTCTTGTACCAGACAATCGGCCAGGCTGACACCCATCCGACCTTGGTGTCCTGAAAGAATCACCACTTTGTCCTTGACATCAAACAGTGCGTTCATGAAAGCGTTTTTTTGCAACGTATTGAATGCAATGTTAGTAAGAATACTTATTGTTTCGTACAGCAAACCGACAGACTTCCTGTCAACCCTGTAACAACACCCTATCAAAGGCTGTAGGGTTTGATACATTACAGGGGGCTTATTGTAAAAATGCCATGTTTCATGTTACAAAACTGACACGATTTGAGTCGACCACTCCCTACAACATCCTTATTTTTAGACATATTCCTACACGATATATCCATAAAAAGATGTTTCTTTGCCGTTGACCTCAACCGTTATCTTTTCCATCAATGAAACACACATTTGCCCTCCTTGTCTTCATGCTTGGTCTTTTGTCAAGCATTCAGCATAGCTTGAACGCCCAGAATCCGCGCCTTTACAACTCAGAACATGGCCTGTCGAGCAGCCGCATCAACGGTCTTTATCAGGACAGAGACGGGTTTATTTGGATCTATGGAGAGAATGGCCTGGACCGTCTGGTTGGTAACCATTTCAAACGGTTCGAATACAGGGAGGACATCCCAACCTCTCTCAGCAACAACAGCATCAACGACGTGTTCATGGATGAGCACAAACAGCTCTGGATTGGTACCGGTAAAGGATTGAATCGGTTTGATGCCACCACAAACCGATTTGAACACATCAAACTGTCCGAGCTGGAACATGAGCACCACCGATTTTCCATTTCAAACATCATTACCGGAGACAAACCCAACACCTTGCTTGTCAGCACAAGCGGACATGGCATCTATGTATTGAATGCCAAAACGGGGGCCGTTGACCTTCCGTCAACGTCCTCACTGCAACAGTTGATGGGAACATCGTTTATCGGCACCCTGTTATTGGACAACAGAGGATGGCTCTGGGCCGTAACCAGCCACGATGGATTCAAGGTGATTGACTTGAAAACCAAAAAATTGGTCAACATCAACCAAACACCTGAGGCTGGCAATGTTCAAACAGGCCAGTTGATATCCAGCCTTCAAAGTGACCCGGTTACGGGGAATATGTTGATCGGATCCTCTTCGAATGGATTGTACATTTTCGACGCGGCACAACAACGGTTGCGTAAACCCAGCGATCCCAACCTGCAGACGAAAAACATTCAATCCTTGTTGGTGAAAAAAGACGGAACCATCCTACTTGGATCAGAAAACAGGGGTATTTGGGTATTTGATCGTACTACTGAAACCATCATGCCCTATGATGTACCCAACAATGCTCAAGTAGACCTTATCCATAGCAAGGTTCATGACTTGATGGAAGACAACGCTGGCAACCTATGGGCCGGATTGTACCAAAAAGGTATTTTTATTGTTCCACAATCCAATTCAGGGTTCGAATATTACGCCATCAACAACAACAACTCCGGCAAGAACAGAGCGTGCATCAGTGCTTTTGCCAAGGACAAACAAGGCAACCTATGGATAGCTACTGACGGAGGCGGCCTTTTCAGCGCCAAGGGAAATGACCTGAATGATGTGCAGGAAAAAACAGAGGGAGTAGCCTGCAATTCCATGATTTCGTTGGCCGTTGATGGTTTTGGCACCATATGGGCGGGTAGTTATGGACACGGTTTGTATTGCTCGAGAGATGGCATTCGCTTTGAACAGCCTGACTACCTTAAACGGTTGCCCAATGATAAAATCATGAGCCTGTTGTACGACGAAAACCGCCAGCTCCTGTATATCGGTACGAACGGTGAACGGATTGTCATCCTTGATTTGAAATCAAACCAACTCAAACTAGTGGATGCGGCCATCAACAAATGGATCCGTGCCTTCCATCTGGACAAAACAGGCAGGCTTTGGGTGGCCACCTCTGAAGGGACGTTTTATTACGACGTGGACCGCAATGTGTTGCTGAACGCCGACATTGGTATCGCTGCCTATCACCTCACCAACTGTTTTGTGGAATATGACAACACCCTGTTCATTGGCACAGCGGTAGGCTTGGTGGCATACGATATGAAACAGAACAAGAACAAGGTGATTGCCTTAGGCAAGGACAATGAGTCACAAAATATCCTGGCCATGGCCATGGGCGAGGACCAGTCACTCTGGATCACTACGACCAAGGCGCTGTCCAGGCTCAATGTTAAAACAGGTCACCTGCGTCATTACCCGGAATTTGAAGGCTTCTCTATCGGAGAATTCAAATTCGCCTCCGTTTTCAAGGACGATGACGGCAGCTTGCTTTTTGGGGGTGACAATGGCGTGGTCCGGGTTGATCCATTGCAAGTTAACCGCCAACAACAACAAATGAGGCCCATCTTTTTCACCGACCTTAATGTGAACAATTCGTTCGTGGAGTACGGGGAAGAAGCCGCCTGCAAACCGTTGGACGCAGCCCTGCTCTATGCCGAAAAACTCCGCCTCAAGTACAAAGACAACTCCATCACACTCTTTTTCTCAGCACAGGAATATGCCAATCCTCAGAAAGTAAACTATTCGTACAGGCTCAACGGTTATGACAATACCTGGCACCATACAGATGCCTCCAATGCCAAAGCTACCTATGCCAGCCTACCGCCAGGTCATTATCCCTTGGAAGTCAGGGGCTATTTTGACGAAGAAAGCAGCAACATGACAAGCCGCAAACTCCAGATTGTGGTCTCACACCCCTGGTACAGCAGTATCCTGGCCCGCATTATTTACCTGTTGCTTATCTTGACAGGTATCTACTTCGCCGTCGTATATTACCGCCACAAACAGCAGCAACGTCGCATACTGGAAATGGCCCGTTATAACGAACAAGTCAAGGAAGACAAGCTCCGACTGTTTACCAGCATCGCTCATGAGATTCGCACGCCGTTGACGCTCATCATTTCCCCACTTAAGAAACTGATGGAAACACAGGCAGACAAGGAGACGACAGAAATGCACAACCTGATGTACCGCAACTCGTTACGCATTTTGCAAACGATCAACCAACTGCTGGACATTCGCAAACTGGACAATGGACAATTGGCGCTACACTTTGTGGTTCAGGACCTGAATGAACTGGTCAAAAGCAGCATGCTTTCGTTTAAGAACATGGCGACAGCCAAACAGATCAGCTTCTCCCTGGAATCCAGCGACAGTGAACACCTGGATGTCTGGGTGGACAACAGGCATTTCGACAAAATCATCTATAATATCCTGTCAAATGCGTTTAAACACACCCCCGTGCGTGGCAAGATCCTGATTCGTCTGAGCTGCAAGGACAACATCAACCAGTTCACGCATCCAGCCATCACCGATTTTGTGGAAATGAGGTTTTTCAACACCGGAGAACCCATAGAAACCAACGACCTCCAGCGTATTTTTGAACGGTTCTACCAGGGCTCACACAAAACGGAGATCACAGGTTCCGGTATTGGTCTCCACCTGACCAAAGAGCTGGTACTCCTGCATCACGGGCACATTGAAGCTCACAACATTGGTTCAGAAGGGGTTGAATTTATTGTCAGGTTACCCCTGGGCAACGCTCACTTGAGCGATACCGAACTCTCGCCCATCCCCGCCGAGATAGACAAGGATCCTGCCTACGACTTGACTGGTGAGTGGCCCAGCGAACAAGATTATGTGGAATCCGTGGATACGGATGAAGCGTCACAAGAGGGTGGAGAGGCGAAGAACAAACATACCATTCTGATTGTGGACGATGATGAAGAATTTTGCCGGTATGTCAAAAAAGAACTGGCCGACTACACCATTATCACCTGCAACAGTGGAAACAAAGCNNTCAGTCTTCATCCTGACGTAGTGGTCACCGACTATCTAATGCCCGATGGAGACGGACTGGAACTCTGTCAGCGCATCAAGAGTAATCCGGAAACGGATGCCATACCTGTCATCATCCTGACATCCGAGGATTCGGAAAGCATGGAAATGAAAAGCATTCAATTGCACGCCGACCGCTTTCTGGCCAAACCGTTCAATATCCTCCTGCTCAAGGGAGCGATTGGTCAGGCCATCAGGGTGAGGGAAAAGATCCGCAAAAAGGTACAACGCACCGAAATGGGCTTCAACTACGACACCCTGGTCATGGACTCGGCAAATGACAAACTGATCAAGCGAGTCGTTGACTACATCAAGGATCACCTGGAAGACAGTGAGATGAGCGTGGAAGATCTGAGTCGCGAAGTAGGCATCAGCCGTGTTCACCTTAACCGCAAGCTCAAGGAAATCCTGGGCATGTCTCCCAGTGCGTTGATCAAATCAATCCGCTTGAAGCAAGCAGCCTATCTCCTGGTCAACAACAAGGTGAATATTTCCGAAGTAGCTTACAAGGTGGGCTTTTCCAGCCATTCCTATTTTTCCTACAACTTCCACGAATTCTTCGGCATGTCTCCCAAGGAATTCATTATTTACTACATGGAAAACCAGGACGAGGAAAGCATACGGAAACTGCTGGAATAGGTATCAGACTCGCTTGAGGGAAGTGAAGACACCCAGGGTGCAAAAACCGGCAAACAGGAAAAACACCAGGCGGGTTGCCTGAAGGAATGACGATAGGGTATCAGCATTGATAACCCGGTCACCGATGAACACATGAACGGCCAAGGTGGCCATTGCCATACTGAACACCATACCCAGGTTTCGCATGGTGGCCAGTGTGGCGGATGCAACCCCATAATACTGGTGTTCGACGGAACTCATCACAACGTTCGTATTGGGTGACGAGAAGAGACCAAAACCCACTCCCAACACAGCCAATGCTGAAAAGATGTAGGCGTTGCCTGAGGTCCCGGTCAGAAAAGCCATCAGCAACAAGCCCACCACGCTGAGCCCCATCCCGAGAGAAGCCAGACCGGCTGGTGGATATTTATTGGACAAACGCCCAGCCAGCACCGAAACCAAGGCCATCATGACGGGCTGAGCCATCAGCAACAAACCCGCCTCCCTTGGGCTCAATAGTTTGACATACTGTAGGTATAGGCTTAAAATGAAACTGACAGCAAACGTTGCGGCGTAATTGATGAAGGCCNNAGACAATCCAAACACCTTGTTGTGTCTGAACATACGCACGTTCAGCACCGGTGCCTCCGCTTTCCATTCGAGACGTATGAACGTTCCCAAACCCAGCATTCCAGCCAATGTCAACGCCACCGCTGAAAGCTGAGGCAAGCGAGACAATCCGTACATCAACATCAACAAGGACGGCACGTACCAGGCCACTCCTTTCCAGTCGAAGGGCGTCTTTTCCGGCACCTTCCATTCCTGGCGGATAACAAAGAACAAGGCGATGGTAACAAAGACGGAAACCGAACCGTTAATTAGAAAAAGACTCCTCCAGCCCCAGTATTCGGTAATAAAACCACCCAGGACTGGTGCCGCTGATAACCCTAGGTAGACAGACGCCACGTTCAGTCCGATCATCATACCCCGCTCCCTTGGCTCAAAGGCTGCCATAAGAATGGCCATACTCACACTGACCATCATGGCGCCTCCCAAACCCTGCAGCAACCTGAACGCGATCAAACCGGTTGCGCTACCCGTGAAGGCACACGCAAACGAAGCCACCATAAACACCACACTCCCCCACAAAAAGAGGGCTCTACGTCCCCAACGGTCGCCAATCTTCCCCATAGGCACCAAAAAAACGGCTGACGCCAGGAGATAGGACATGGTAACCCAACTCATGGCGCCTGCGTGAAGGTGCAACTCCTCCGCAATAGGTGGAAGCGCAATATTGACGGCCGAACCGGTGAAAGGATTGAAAAAATTAGCCACCATCGTGATGGCCAACAGTACGTGTTTATTGGTTTTTGAAGCCATGTCTGGTGTTTTTTTCCATGTCGATAAACAGCCTGATGAGTTCAGACAGGGCCATCAACGACACAAATAGCAGACCGGCACCCAAAAAAAGACCCACACCCCTCCAAAGCGTTAACATATCCAGTGCTGCCAAGGCTGCCAATCCCAGAAAAGCACCGACCAACACCAGCCAGGCTAAGACCTTGTAGAACCCGGCAATTAGCTTCAACGCCGGATAACGATCACCTTCATGGATAGGTTGCGCTTGATGCGATTCATACGACATGGTTGGTTTACACGGTTGCTGATCCTCAGTAATCGGTTTCGCTGGTTCGTCAACGACATCATTGGCAACAAAAGGCTCAGAGGCAGACTGAACGCGTTTCTCCCATTCTTGTCTGGCTGCCACCAAGGCTTCTGCCTGGTATGTACCCTCAGGAGCATCCAGAATATACCGAAGCGCCTCGTCGGTCTTCTTGCTCATCACTTCCTCAAACCTGTTGTTCATATGTCAATCAGATAGATAGGTCAACGGTTTCACTAACTCATCCCGAAAGTACAAAAAAAGTTGAATCACCGCACAAAAAAAGGAAGGACAGCCGCTACCTGTTACTGTTTTAACAGACGAAGTAGTTGGATGCCATTTGCCGTATGAATACGCAACAGGTATACACCACGAGGCAAACCCTTGGTTAACAGTGTTTTATTTTCCAAACAATCAAGATGTTGCACCCTGCCGTCCATTGATAGGCATTCTACTCTGACGATAGGTACTTTTGCAATGAGATTGACCGATTCCCCAACCGGATTGTTCGATAAAAGGATGGCATCCTCATCAGGGATGGCATCCTTTTTTACAAAGTTCAGGCCGGTGGGGTAGTCTACTTGAATGAGGAACAGATTGGCCACGTCACTTTTTTGGATCTGATGGGCGCCTGCCTGAAGGCCTACGGTTAACAGACCGTTGGTCACGGTCTGCGCCGTTCCGTCCACCAGTACTTTCCCGGCAAAACCAGTATTGAAAACCAACGTA
>DOBD01000295.1:0-12140 GCA_003506275.1 Bacteroidales bacterium
GGGTGTGCAGGTCTGAAACGGCCTTTTCTCTTTCTGGTTCAACACCATGTAAGGTCAAACCCGTGGTGCCTCTCGAAGTGGCTGCCATCACCAGGCACTTCAGGCGCTCACTACTGGCTTTGATGGCAGGTTGATGGGCCAGGAAGGCCGATAATTCGGATGCCTGAGGTACCAATAAGCCGATTTCTTCGTTTTTGAGAAAGTCGGGATGGTGGATTTTCAGGTGTCCGGTTTCGGTATAAACCAGACTATGCGTGCGTTGGTTTACCCATCCGACCATCAATCCTGAGGTGAAAACCCCGGCCGCGGTTCCCAACAAGACGGCTGTGATGACGATGAGGCTGCGTTTACGGTTGCGCCAGACATTTTTCCAGGCGATGGAGATGATCAACATGGCGTTTTTTGTGTATTAATGACCGTGCAGGGCTTTTATGGGGTCCAATTTTAATAAGCTTCTGACTGGCAAATAACTGGCCAGCAAGACCATAAGGAAAATGATGACGGCTTGAGCGAAGAAGTAATCGCCAAACAAGGCCATGGGCATCAACGGATCAAAACCGTAATTCATGTACATCCTGGCCATTTCGCCGGTTAACCTCAAGGGGTAATAGTGTCCCAGCAAGATGAATGGCAGGGCGGCCAGCATACCTGCCAAGGTGCCGATCAGGCCAAGAAATAACATCTCGATGGTGAGTACTCCGGCCAACATGCCCCGTTTCATGCCTATGGAGACCATCATGCCGAATTCACGTTGACGCTCGGACAACATCATCTGTACCGTACCGAAAATGCCAAAGAAAATGATGACGTACAACACGAACAGAAAGACCTGGCCACTTTTGTCGTCACCCTGGATTTGTTGTTTCAAACTGGGATTGAGGGTTTCCCAATTCTTCACGGTCAGGTTCGGGTCTGTCAACAGGCTGGCCAACCGAGCTTGTGTGGCTTTCATGGCTTTTGTGTCGTGCAGGTTGATGGCGACAGAGGTCACCCTGCCTTCCAGGTTGAAGAACGTGGAGGCTGCGCCCAATGACAAGTATATCAGTTTGTTGTCGAGGTCGGGAGCCGGCATGCTCACGATACCTCTGACGGGGAACAGGCCGGCTGCGTTGCTGCCCTCGAATCCTTGCCCCATCAACACCAGGGTGTCTCCCACAACCAACTTGAGGTAATCAGCCAGTTTGGAGGAAACCAAAGCTCCGGTGTCATCGCTCGACAAGTAACGGCCCTCCACAGCCACGGCTTGGCATAGTCGGTTCAGCGCTGTTTCGTCGGCTTCCGGCAGACCCAGGTCCAGACGCAGTGTTTCCTTGTCGGTGAAAACCATGGGAAGCAGGGGCTTGATGTCCTCAGCCACTATTGCTGTCAATAATCCGTCAGTGACCAGTTGGTCAAGATTATCGGTGTCAATGCGATAGCGAACCAACCGATGGGCGGGGTTGGAAAGGTTGGTTTCCTGGACGGGATCGATGCCGGTAACGAGGACTCCCTTGGATACATCCCCCGAGGCTGCCAAAGCGAACGAGGTGATACGGGGCACGGCAACGGCTACGTTGGGGTCAGCCCGCAAGGCCTCCATCAGGGAAGGGCTCATGTTCACGGCATGGTCGATGATGGGATCGTCGGCGTAGTCAACCTGTTGTACCTGCAGGTACCCGGAAAACGACTCGATGACTTGGCGTATCATGTGATCGTAGGTGCCCAACTGGAAGGATCGCATCCCGATGGCAAAAAAGATGGCGAAGAAGATGGATGAAGCCGTGATGATGGTGCGTTTCCTGTTTCGCCACAGATTGCGCCAGGCCAGTTTGAGCAGTTCGTTCATCGGTCGCCTTACTTGATGCGTTTCATGGTTTGTTGGGTGAAAAACGAAGCCGGGTAATCCTCGTTGAAGCGGATGTTCACCACGGTAATTCTGGTTTTCTGGCCGGGTTCGTCGGCAGGGATGATGTCCATGACCGAGGGAAGCAGGCGCCCGTCAAATCGTTTCGGCTCAGAGGCCATGTGGGTTTTAACCAGGTAACCATCCTCGTCGTAGTATTCACTTTTGACAATAAGATCATCCTGCAGGGTTATCCACAGCTTGATCTTTCCCCAGACGACGGCGGCCTCATCCAACGGATTCAGTTCAATCACATGGCAGACACTTCCGTTTACGGTTTCCTGCTTAAGTAGGGTATGGCGGTAGTCCTTCACCAGAGAAGATTCCTTGAGGATGTCGTCGTTGGTGAAATCGGAGCCCATCCAGCCCTGAGAAAGCATGGAGGGAGGAAGTTTGATGAGGCGTTGTATGGTGGGATTCCAGTTCCAGATGTTGTTGCCGTTTTTCAGGAAACTTTGGCCTTTATCCCTGGCCGGGGCTGTAATGAGGGTCAACGCATTGCCTTCTCTGGTGGCCCAACTTTTGAAGGACAGCGAGCGCTGGTAGGTGGGGCGTACGATGGTCATGCTCATCTCGCTGTAGCTGGATCGTTCTCCATTGAAACGGGCATCAGCTTTACGGACGAGTTCTTTGGCCTCCTGTGCGTGGATTGGTGGCACCATCAACAGCCAACAAAAACAGAAAAGCAGTTGGTACTTGTTCATAATGGTATTGTTGGGTAAAAATACAAACCACCTCTTCACTAGCCAAACAAAGGGTGGATTTTATTTGAAAAAAGGTGGAAGATTTGTTTAATTACACCCCGAACGTCAATAATAACCCCAAAAATATTGGATAATCCACATGAACTAACCGACAAAAGCGTATACTTGCACCACAAAATTTCAAATACCGAACAGTATGAACTGGTTTTCGACTCTTTGCCTGACTGCGCTCAGTGCTATAACACTAACAGCCTGCACTTCTGCCGAACCGTATCCCTACAAAGTTTTGTACAAAGAGTTGCCATTCGATATGCCCATGGTTGAGCGACCTGTCTTTCCTGACAGGACAGTGTCGATTACTGAGGCTGGAGGTATAGGTGATGGGGTGACACTCAATACGGAGGCGTTTGAAAAAGCCATGACCGACTTGTCCGAGCAAGGAGGCGGGCGTTTGACGGTGCCCTTCGGGGTCTGGTTGACCGGCCCTATCACGCTCCGTTCGAACATCAACCTACACCTGGAGAAAGGGGCGATCATCCTGTTTACACCCGATAAATCGGCCTACCCTTTGATCAAGACTTCGTTTGAGGGCCAGGAGACCAGGCGTTGCCAGTCGCCGCTGTCTGGTCGTGACCTGGAAAATGTGGCCATTACCGGCGAGGGTGTCATTAATGGGTCAGGAGAAGCCTGGCGACCGTTGAAGCGGGCCAAAGTGACGGAAAGTCATTGGAAGTCTGTGGTCGCTTCAGGTGGCGTGCTTCAGGACAAAGACCTGTGGTACCCGTCCGAGAATGCCATGAGAGGTGCCCGGTTAAGTGAAACCAACCTGAATGTACCCATTAATCCGTTGACCGATGAAGAATGGATGGACATCAAGGATTTCTTGAGACCTGTCATGGTCAGCCTGATCGGTTGCAAGAATGTCTTGCTGGAAGGGGTCTTGTTTGAAAACTCCCCGAGTTGGAACCTGCATCCCCTCCTATGTGAGAATGTCATCATCGACAACGTCTTCGTGCGGAATCCCAGCTATGCCCAGAATGGCGATGGACTCGACCTGGAGTCCTGTAAGAATGCGCTCATCGTCAATTCGACCTTTGATGTAGGTGACGATGCCATTTGCCTCAAATCAGGCAAGAATGCCGAAGGACGTCGCAGGGGCAGGCCAACGGAGAATGTCATCATCGACAACTGCACCGTGTTCAAAGGTCATGGAGGTTTCGTGGTGGGTAGTGAAATGTCAGGTGGCGTACGCAACGTGTCGGTTTCCAACTGTGCCTTCCTAGGCACCGATGTTGGCTTGCGCTTCAAGAGTGCCAGAGGCCGTGGCGGAGTGGTTGAAAACATTTATATCAACCAGATCAGCATGTTCGACATTGTCACCGATTCCTTCTTGTTTGATCTATTTTACGGTGGTAAATCAGCCTCCGAATCCCTGGCCGACGGTGATCAGACCCCGGTAGAGGAAAAGTTGCTTCCCGTAACGGAAGAAACACCTATATTCAGAAACATTCACGTCAAAAACCTGGTTTCTCGCAATGCAAGAAGGGCTCTCTTCTTCAACGGTTTGCCTGAAATGAACATCAATGGCATCTACCTGGACAACGTAAGTATCACAGCCAGATACGGTGCCGAACTCTCAGAGTCTGACAAGATCGTTTTTAACAACGTGCATGTAGAAGCGGCTGAGGGACCTGCGTTGTTGCTGAATAATGTGAAGAATATGTCGGTCAAGGATTTCACGTGTCCTTCCTCAGAAGGTCCTGCTGTGTATGTCAAGGGGCAACGCAGCATCAACCTGGTTTTTGAACAATCACCAGCCATGGACCGTTTTTCCTTTGCATCACCAGCATTAGCATCCAAGGTGACGCAGCGTTGAGGCAGTCCGGTGCTTATTAAAATGTCTGAAAAATGTCAAGGGTTTGAAAAAATCAATACCTTTGCAGGAATGTGTTACGCATTCTCGCTTGTTTCACACATCTAGGTAAGCCATGTTTAACAACAAGACCATTGTCTATACGTCAGGTACGTTCGATATGTTTCATACGAACCATTTGAAGATGATTAATTACGCCAGAGGCTTGGCCGACATCCTGATCGTCGGTGTCAGCACTGATGAATTGGTGTCCTCCTACAAGGCTCCTCCCATCATTCCGTTCAACGAACGCTTTCAAATCATAGAGGCCCTCAAGGCCACGGATATCGTTATTCCCCAGCATACCCTTGACCACACGGAAATTGTCAGGAAATTGCACATTGATGCGTTTGTCGTGGGTGATGACTGGAATGGTAAATACGATTACCTGGAAGAAATGGGGGTTAAGGTGTTTTATTTCCCCTACGGCAATGGTGTATCATCTACTTCACTGAAAAAGACCATTCACGATACCTACGAACAACACCTTAAGGCGGTTCAACAAACCAAGCCGGAAACCATCAAGAAGGACATGTGATCCAAAACCGGCTAACCAGCCGCTATCTACAACCCACCTAACCGCTGATGAGCAAGACCGTTTTAGTTACCGGAGGCACCAAAGGCATTGGACGTGCCGTGTGCGAAAGCCTGCTTAGGGACGGATGGGTGGTGGTGGCTACCTATGTTTCTGATACCATGACGGCTGCTGAACGAACCGAGGCTTATGCATCGGAGGCACCCGGGCGTTTTTTCACCCTTCAGGCAGACTGTACCGACCTGGGTAGCCTAACGACCATTGATACGTTTCTGGATCAACATGCCATGCGACTCGATGCGCTGGTGATCAATGCCGGCTTAACCGATCGTGCTGCTTTTGAAGACATCACACCTCAAAGTTGGAGGCGCGTGTTCATGGCCAATATTGACTACCCCGTTTTCTTGATTCAACGCCTGTACAATCGGTTGAACGAACAGGCGGCCATCGTGTTCACCGGGTCTCTTATGGGCATCCACCCTCACGCCATGTCATTATCCTATGGCGTCAGTAAGGCCGCTGTTCATGCCTTGGTTAAAAACCTGGTCAAGTTTATGGCTTCCAAACAGATTCGTGTCAATGCCGTCGCACCTGGCTTTGTTGAGACAGACTGGCACCGAAACAAACCGGCGGAGATACGCCGAAACATCACTGAAAAAATTGCCACTGGCCGTTTCTGCACCCCGGAAGAGGTGGCGGCGGTTTACCTGATGCTCATACACAACACCTATATGAACGGTGAGGTGGTAGTGTGCGACGGGGGGTATATGGCATCCTAATGTTTACTTTATGACGACAGAGAAACCCACGTTTAAAGATTCCCTCAAGTCCTGGGATACCGAGAATTACTTGGACAGGATTTTTTATCGCCCCATCGGTTACCGACTGGCTTTGTTGTTGAAACCCACGGGCATTACTCCCAACACCATCACCATTATATCCATTTTTGTCGGTGTGGGCGCCTGTTTGTTGTTTTACCCGGATAATGCGTTATGGATCAATTTGATAGGCTTTCTGTTGCTGGTGTTCGCCAACATCCTGGACTGCGTGGACGGACAGCTGGCCAGGCTTACCGGCATCAAATCGGAATTGGGACGTATTCTGGATGGTGTTTGCGGGGATATCTGGTTCCTGACCTTTTATACGGTCATGACATTACGCCTCATCAACAGCGAGGGTTGGGGTTGGTGGACCATCTTGATAGCTTTGGCCTCTGCGTATTCTCATTTGAACCAGGCAAGCATGATTGATTATTACAAAACCTTACACCTGCATTTTCTGAAAGGTGGCATCAACAGTGAGTTTTCTACCACTGACGATATACGGAAAAAATACAAAGCCTTGGGTTGGAATAAGCCAGTCTCAAAAATCCTGATGAAACTGTATTTCATTTACACGAAAAACCAGGAAGCAAAGACGCCTCAACTGAGAAAATACCTGACACAGTTGAATGAGACGCATCCCGCCGGTTATTCCGAAGAGGTCAAGCAGGCGTTCAGGGCAAAGAGTTTGAAGCTGATGCCTTTGTTGGATGTGTTTACCTTCAATAGTCGCAGTCTGGTGATGTTGCTCACCCTGGTTCTTAATTTGGAATGGGTCTATTTTGCTATTGAAATTCTGGTTTTCAACCCCTTCTTATTTATCGCCATCAGGCGTCACGAAACCATGTGCAAGTCTTTGAACCTGTCCTGATGCTATGAAAGCCTTCAAACTCAACGCCCAGAACATTTTTTTCATCATCGGCTTTTTGGCGCTGGTGATCATGGTGTGGGCCATTGGTTTTGATGAGATTGTTGACAATGTGGTCAAGACGGGGTGGTGGTTTCTGGCCATCATCGGTATGTGGCTCCCCATTTACCTGATCAATACCCTGGCGTTTGTGACCATTGTCAGGGACGAGGATCCGGCCAACCATAAGGTTTCATTTCTACACATTTTCAAAATCAACCTCAGTGGTTTTGCCCTGAAGGCGGCGACTCCCCTTGGTTTTTTGGGTGGTGATCCTTACAAAATCATCGAGTTCAGAGCGTTGTTTGGTGTGGAAAAAGCCACTTCGTCGGTGGTGTTGTACTCCATGACCCACATGACGGCGCACTTTCTGTTTTGGGCCTTGGCCATATTGGCTACGGTGGCCTTTCTGCCTGTGCCATTTAATTTTCGCCTCTTTTTGCTGGGTTCCTTTGTCTTCTTTACGGCCTTGTTGTACCTCCTGTGGCGTGGCTATCGCAAAGGTATGACGGTCCGCTTTTTCAACATCTGTTGTAAATTGCCTTATCTCAAACGGTGGGTCTTGCCTTTCTTTTTGAAATACAACGACAGACTCATGTTGATCGATCACCAGATTTCCCATTTGTACAACAAGCGTCGGAAAGCCTTTTTATGGACCTTATCCCTGGAATTGTTTGCGCGTGTGTGCAATTGTTTGGAAGTCTATGTCATCCTGCTCACGGTTACTTCTGAGGTGACCTTGATTCAATCGGTTGTTATCTACACGTTTATGAGTTTGTTCACCAACATCCTCTTTTTCTCCCCCATGCAGGTGGGAACCAGAGAAGGTGGCTTCCTCATCGCATTCAGGGCGTTATCCTTGTCGGGCGGCCTTGGTATCTATGTCAGCCTGGTCACCAGGGTCAGGGAATTGTTCTGGATGGGGGTGGGTATCTTGCTGATGAAAATAAAGGGTAAAACACCGGAAACAATCCTGGCTGAGCTTTAATTGAGTGTGCTATGCTGAAACGTGAGGTTATTGATTTGAAGGTGATGGAAAGCCTGTCCCCTATTTTCAAGGGAGAAAGGGGGCATAAGCTGGCAAAAGCCCTCATGCGAGCCTGCGCCATTGATAAAATCAACTGGGTCTACGGTCGTTCCTGCCACCTGGAGGGTGCTGCATTTGCTGATAGCTTGTTGAAAGACTTGGGTGTTCATTATTTGGTTGGCAATCCCGACCGCTTGCGCTTGTTGCCTGAGGGAGCGTTTATCACTGTATCCAATCACCCCTACGGAGGTATTGATGGCATTATGTTGATTGACTTGCTGGCTGATTTGCGTACCGATTACAAAGTCATGGTCAATCAATTCCTGTCGCTGGTCAAGGCCATGGATGTCAACTTTATATCCGTCAGACCAAAGACCGGCAAGAAGGAAAACGATCCCTCAAACAGCATTAACGGCATCCGTCGTACCTTGTCCAATTTGAAGGATGGGCATCCTGTCGGTTTTTTTCCGGCCGGCGCCGTTTCCATGTTCCGTTTCAAAGATATGAAGGTAAGAGACAGGGCTTGGCAGGAAACCATCATCCGCTTGATTCAGATGGCCAAAGTCCCTGTGTTGCCCATACGATTCTTTGACCAGAATTCTCCTTTCTTTTATTTCCTGGGTGTAATCAACTGGCGCGTACGTTCTTTGCGCATGCCCAGAGAGGTATTCAACAAAACCAAGCAATATCCTCGTATTGGTATTGGTGAGTTCATCACTCCTGATACAATTGCGAGCTTTGGCACGTTGGACGATTTGAGCCTTTACCTGCGAAAAGCGGTGTACAACATGCCCCTGCCCACCGACTTTGTGCCCAGGGATCAGTTGACAACGTATTTATCCAAGGACTAAAACCGTACAGACCATGAGACACGTATCTTTCCTTTTCATTGCGCTGTTGTCGCTGTTTTTTTCGGCGGCCAATGAACGTCCCATTCACTTGTTGCTGGCCGGAGACTCAACCATGGCCGACAAACCTGCGTATAAAAACAGCATCGATCCCTTGAGTGGAGAAGTGACACCCGTACCCTTTCATGAAAAAGGCTGGGGCATGATGCTTCAGGCTCATTTCTCCGATCGTGTCAAGGTGGAAAACTGGGCTAGAAACGGACGCAGCACCAGGCGTTTCATCGAAGAGGGTTGGTGGGACAAGTTGCTGGCCAATACCCTGAAAGGTGATTATGTGGTCATCCAGTTTGCCCATAACGACGGCGCCAAGGACAAGCCCGATCGATACACGAGTCCAGAGGCATACGAAGCCAATTTGATACGTATGATCAAGGATGTGAAGGCCAAGGGGGCTCATCCCCTCTTAGCGACGGCCGTTATGCGCCGTAAGTTTGATGAACAGGGTAAACTGATTGACATGCACGGTGTTTATCCGGAACTGACCCGCAAGGTGGCTAAGGATCTTAACGTACCCATGATCGATTTACAAGCTGCCACGACCAAATGGATGGAGACTGCCGGTGTGGAGCCTTCGGCCCGTTTCTTCCATCAAGTACCTGCGGGAACGAATCCGCTCTTTCCCAACGGCTTGCTTGACAATACCCATTTCAACGAAACAGGCGCCAAAGCGGTTGCCGGCTTTTTCATTGATGGACTTGAGTCGTTGGACATCAAACCGTTGGTTTCGGCGTTGAAAAAGAATCACTCTTCCTATGTATCTCAGGTCTGGACAGCTGATTTGGGTAACGGACGCTATAAAAATCCGGTGTTGTACGCCGACTATTCGGACCCCGACGTTTGTGGGGTTGAAGGGGTTTACTACATGGTGGCCTCCAGTTTCAACTGCGCACCAGGTTTGCCCATCCTGCGCTCGTACGACCTGGTCAACTGGGAGCTGGTTAACCATGCGTTACCCGCCGTTGAGCCGTTGGACTTTTTCTCAAAACCCCAATTGGGCTGTGGAGTTTGGGCACCTTGTATCCGTTATCACGCTGGTTTCTACTACATATTTTACGGGGATCCTGATCATGGCATATACATGGTTAAAACCAAGGATCCAGAGCGTGCCTGGTCAAAACCGGTTTTGGTCAAGGCCGGCAAAGGGCTGATTGATTCGAGCCCCTTGTGGGATGATGATGGACGCGTGTACCTGGTGCATGCGTACGCAGGCAGTAGGCGGGGCATGAAAAGCGTGTTGGCCATATGTGAACTGTCACCGGATGCCTCCCAAGCCATCGGGGAAGATGTGCTCGTGTTTGACGGCCACGATGGCAACGACACCAGTGAAGGCCCCAAATTTCATAAATACAACGGGTATTACTACGTCTTTTTTCCAGCCGGTGGTGTTAAGGAAGGTTGGCAGATGGTGATGCGTTCCCGTTCTGTCTATGGACCTTATGAGGCTAGGCGGGTGATGGAACAAGGTAAATCTACGTTGAATGGTCCCCATCAGGGTGCCTGGGTGCAGACGCCCCAGGGTGAAGATTGGTTTTTCCATTTCCAGGAACTCAAACCGTTGGGCAGGGTCGTACACCTGCAGCCTATGACCTGGGTCAACGATTGGCCTGTAATTGGTCTTGATCCGGATGGTGATGGCATCGGTGAACCGGTGACCACCTACCGTAAACCGGCAACACTGCGCTCTTATCCCCAATCAACACCGGCTGAAAGCGATGAGTTCAACGGATACACCTTGGGGAAACAATGGCAGTGGTACGCCAATCCAAAGTCGACCTGGGCATACTTCCATGGTGACAAGGGTTTTATTCGCCTCTTTTCCGCCAATCCGGATGAGGCCGTGCCCAATTTATTGTATTACCCCAACCTCCTGTTGCAAAAATTCCCATCGCCCGATTTCACCGCCACGACCAAAGTACGGTTTACACCCAATCCTTCCATGAAAGGCGAGCGTTGTGGGCTGGGTATCATCGGGCTGGATTACGGCGCCTTATCGTTGACACAAACCGTCGAGGGTTTTGTGCTGAGCATGGTTACCTGTGTCAAGGCTGGTGACGGTGCGTCGGAGTCAGTACAGGCGTCGGTGACGTTGCCTTCCAATGAGGTCTACCTGAGGGTTGCGGTCAAGGGCATGCGCGACTGTGCCTTCAGCTATAGCCTGGACGGACGCACGTTCAAACCGTTGGGTACCGTGTTCAAGGCTAGGGAAGGCCAATGGATAGGAGCCAAAGTCGGCCTGTTCTGCACCCGTCCCGCCTGGAAGAACGACAGCGGCTACATGGACGTGGACTGGTTCCGGGTAACACCTTGACCATGCAAAGGCTTCGCTGCGTTGTCGAACGCATTACCTATCAGCATCCTGATAACGGGTATTCGGTGATGAAGGTAAAGGTGAAAGACTACGCAGACCTTGTCACCATCGTCGGCAATCTATTGGATGTGCCGGTGGGTAGTGTACTGCTCTGCGAGGGGGCCTGGAAAGTGGACCGTAAATACGGCAACCAATTTGTTGTTGAACGCTGGGAAGAGGTGATGCCAGCTACCCTGTATGGCATGGAGAAGTATCTGGGCAGTGGGCTGGTCAAGGGTATCGGCCCCAAATATGCGCAGTCAATCGTGGGACGATTCGGCTTGGAGACCATTGAGGTGATTGAGACGGCCATCGATCGTTTGTATGAAGTGCCTGGTATCGGCAAGAAGCGGGTGACGAAGATTCAGGAAAGCTGGGAAAAGCAAAAAGACATCAAACAGGTCATGCTTTTTTTGCAGGGCCACGGTGTTAGCACCGCTTACGCTGCCAAGATTTACCGTCAGTATGGGAAAAAGAGCATAGAGACGGTCAGGAGTAATCCCTATCGATTGGCCGAAGACATCTGGGGCATCGGTTTCAAGACGGCCGATGCCATTGCCAGTCGGATGGGGTACGAAAAAAACGATCCTCGCCGCTGCAAAAGTGGCCTCAGCTATACCTTGAGTCAGCTGGCCGACGAGGGGCACGTCTATGCCGAGGAAACTCAACTCATACAGGCGGCCAATACCTTGCTTTCATCCGATGAGGCTCCCCTTCGACAAGCCCTGGCGGCCATGATCCAGGCTGAAGAACTCTTTCTTGATGGAGAAGCCATCTATCTGCCGCCGTTTTATTACGCGGAAGTTGGTACGGCCAACAAATTGCTTGCCTTACTTAAAACAAGCGAAACGTCCTTGTTTAACACGGTTGACGAAGTGGTCAATTCCGACGATCAGGCTTTTTTCTCTGATGCTGGCGTCGAGTACGACGAAGTGCAAGCGGCCGCCATCAGGGAAGCGGTTACGTCAAAGGTCATGGTCTTGACCGGAGGGCCGGGAACCGGTAAAACCACCACCACCAAGGGCATCATCGCTGCACTGAAAACGATGGGCCTACGTGTGCTGCTTGCGGCACCGACCGGGCGTGCAGCCAAGCGG
>DOBD01000295.1:12205-14689 GCA_003506275.1 Bacteroidales bacterium
CCCTCACCATGCGGCTGGTGCTCGTGGGCGACATCGACCAGTTGCCCAGTGTTGGCGCCGGCAAGGTGCTGCAAGACTTGATCGATTCGCAGGTCGTTCCCGTCATCCGTTTAACACGTATATTCCGTCAGGCACAGTTGAGCCGGATCGTGATGAATGCCCACGCCATCAATCGGGGGCAATTCCCAGACATCAGCAACAACGCGCAGTCAGACTTCTTTTTTATCAATATGGACGAGCCAGAAGCCGTTGCCGATACCATTGTAACACTGGTCAAAGAACGCTTGCCCAATGCTTATCATCAACCAATTAACCACATCCAGGTGCTGACTCCCATGCAACGTGGCGTAGTGGGCGCTGCCAACCTGAACATGGCTCTTCAACAGGCGTTGAACCCGACAAATGTACACCTGAATCGAGGTGGCTACACCTTTCGTCAAGGTGACCGGGTGATGCAGCTGCACAATGACTACGATAAGGACGTTTTCAATGGTGATATGGGCTACATCAGGCGGGTGGATACCGAAGACCGTACCCTACAGGTTGATTTTGATGGCCGCCTGGTGACCTACGATGTAACAGAACTCGACGAGCTGACCCTGGCCTATGCCACCACCATCCACAAGGCACAAGGATCGGAATACCCCATCGTGGTGATGCCTGTATTGATGACCCATTACGTGATGCTCCAGCGCAACCTGATCTATACAGGCATCACCCGTGCCAAATCCATCTGTGTCCTCATAGGCACCAGGAAAGCCCTCAGCTATGCCATCCGCAACATGGTGGTCCTCAACCGCAATACAAGGTTAAAGGAGCGGCTGAATGCTGCCCTGTAAGCCATGCTCACTACACAAAGAAGGATATCTGTATTAAGAATAGAATTTATCATTTATTCTTTACATTTGTGAAACCGTACATCTGTTGGGAGTTCATTTCAACAATGGTGATGATATATAACGATATACCATGATAAACCTCATTATTTCCTCTTTCACTAATGCCCATTTATTGCGTTTTCTCAGTGTTCAGAATTCAGCTTTTGTGGGGTATGAACAAGACCTTTCCGAGCTGATTCAAGGCTATGAGAAATTTCAAAACCTGGTAAAAATTGGTGAAATCGAATACAAGAATACCGACAAGTTGTTGGTGTTTACATGCAAATATTTGGGAGAGCTGACATCCAGAAGCTCACGAAAGAATCAATACGATATTGCCAAAAAGGCATTGAAAGAAGATTTTAAGGACGGAGCCGTTTTTGTGTTTTACGATGAAGCAGGTAGGTTTAGATTCAGCTTTATCAGGCGCAACTTCGGTGACAAGACCAATAAGTACACCCCTTGGAAACGATATACATATTTTGTTGAACCGGATGCACAGACCAACCGCACCTTCATTGAACGCATTGGTTCTTGTACGTTTGAATCGTTGGATGCCATTCAAGAAGCATTCAGTGTTGAGAAGCTGACCAAGGATTTCTACAAAGAGTTGTCTAATTGGTATTTCTGGGCCATCAAAAATGTGTCTTTTCCTAACAATGTCAATGATAATACTGATGATGAGCAGTATAATTCTGAAAACATAATACGTCTTATCACCAGGCTGATATTTGTTTGGTTCTTAAAGCAGAAGAATTTAGTAAAACCTGAACTCTTTCAGGTTGAAGCCTTGACCAGCATCCTTAAGAACTTTGAACCCGAGAGTGATACAAACCATCAATATTATCGAGCGATACTTCAAAACCTGTTTTTTGCCACCCTTAACCAGGAAATTGGACACCGCAGTTTTGCGGAAGACAAAGGCTTTCTGGAAAATAGAAAAACCTATTCCATCAAGAGTTTATACCGTTATGAGAATGAATTCCAGAAAGGGACAACGCAAGCATTGGAACTGTTCAGTGAAATACCGTTCTTGAATGGAGGGTTGTTTGAATGCCTCGACAACAAACAGCGCGATGGTAAGGTATTCGATTGGGATGGATTTAGCAGAAACCCTAAGCACCAGGCCAAGATTCCCAATAGTCTGTTTTTTGCCAAAGAAATGATGGTTGACTTAAGTGGGGAATACAACGATAAGAAAATGAAGTCGGTAAAGGTGTCCGGCATCATTGAGATTCTTAGTCGCTATAACTTTACCATCGAAGAAAATACACCCGTTGAGATTGAGGTAGCTTTGGATCCAGAGTTGCTGGGCAAAGTATTTGAAAACCTATTGGGTGCCTTCAATCCTGAAACTCAGGAAACAGCCCGTAAACAAACAGGTTCGTTTTATACTCCTCGTGAAATTGTCCACTATATGGTAGACGAAAGCCTGGTTTCCTACTTCAAGACCAAAGTGCCAGAAGTTGACGAAGAAACCTTGCGTTTGCTCCTTAGTTACGATGAACAGGAGGTGACACTAAGTGAACAACTAAAGGAAAAACTCATTCAGGCTACATTTGATTGCAAGATACTTGACCCAGCCTGTGGTTCTGGGGCATTTCCC
>DOBD01000001.1 GCA_003506275.1 Bacteroidales bacterium
CCCGCTTAGGGAAGCGGCAAGAACCATTTAGTCCGATCCAGCAAGTTGGAGTACAACGCTGCATCATAGCCGGCCGTGCCCTGGCGGACAGCTATCCTGGAAGCCAGGAAATCGCTGTCGTTGCGACGGAGCGCCATGCGGAGCAGATCGTAGAATCGGTAGCCTTCAAACGCCGTTTCCAACGCATTTTCCGTGCAGATCAAGTCTTCCACATATCGAATGCTGTCTTCTTTGGAGGCCAGGGCAGGGATGATGTAAGACGTGTCAGCCCCGGCATTGCCAGAACCCCTGGAGTGGATACCAAGGGTATTGGTGGCGGTGAAGGTGTATTGGCTGAAGTTCAGCAGATTACCAGCAAGAGCCTTTTCTTCCGAAGACACGAACAAATTAAGGGTGTTGGCATAGAGCCCGTATTTAAGCACGGCGAATGCCGCTTGGGGCAAACCGGCTCTGTTGAGGGCTTCGGCGTAACGAAGGTAGATCTGACCACGTCGATACAACACCACGTGGTCGGTGGCAAATTTGGCGATGGTTTGTTTCTTAGGAGCATACAGACTATTGTAGTCTGGCGTTTCGTTGGTGTTGACCACCGTATAGGAAGCGGCTAAGCGGAGGTCGCCTACCCATAGAGGATGTTCGTCGTTTCGAGCCGGGGCATACAACGTGTCGCGCAAGGCACCGTTGGTGTAGACGAAGGCGTGCGATTGAGTCCTGGAAATTTCCAGCATCCTGGCCGATGGAGTAGCTTTAACATAGTAGTTGTTGCTGGACGTTGAGTTGAACAGGTTGCGTAGTTGGCTGTAATCCTTGTCCCTTTCACTGTTCTCCATAGGAATATAACTGACAATTTCCTGATTGCCCATATTGTTGAACAAGACGGCAAAATTGTTGTCCCACAGTGTAAACGTACTTTCACTCGATCTCCAGCTTGCTTGGTTGAGGCCAGTGGTGACAGGTGCTGTTTCATTGGCCAGGTAATCCCTGTAGTACCCTGCAGCTTCACGATACCGTTCCCCCCAGAGGCACAAGTCACCCAACACAACCCTGACGGGCAGGAAGAACTTCTTGGAGTCGAGGCCACTAACCGGTCCATAGGCGGGTAACTCCACGTTGACATAGGGCGTCAGGTCATCGATGAAATAGTCGCAAACGGCCTTGATTGTGTACATCGGATAGACCTTGTTGGCAGCCGACTCAGTCAGAATGGGTTCGGTGATAAAGGGAACCTCTCCATACGTGGTCACCAGTTGCAGATAGGTCCACGCTCTGAACGCCTTGACAGCAGCGTATTCCTTTTGAAAAATGGGCTCGTTGCGTTTCTTGAGCGTCGTATCCACATGGCTCAGGTAATAGTTGCAATTGTTGATGACGGCGTAATAGTCGTGAGGCGAATTGTAGGTGTTATTGGCATCAGCCTGGAAGGCGGCCAGCTTTTTCAGGTCAAGCGGTGCTTCTGCCGTCAGACTGACCAAATCAGCCCTGATTTCGCCCAAAAGTACCGTTTTGTCGGCCAATGCCTGCATTTTGTTAAGGATGCCCAGGACGGAATAGACGGTGTCTGTGGGTTGATCCAGATAATGGTCATCGGAAAACATGACCAAGCTGGAGGTTGTCTCCATCATGTCTTCGCAAGAGGTGGATAAGCCCAGGGTGAGTAGGGCAAAACCGGCCGCAAGGCGTGTATGTCGTTTCATAAGTTACGTGTTTAGAGGTTGATGGTGGCACCCAGGGTAAAGGTACGGCTTTGTGGCAGCAGGCCTCTGTCTATGCCTTGGCTGAGCACTGAATTGCCGGCTGAGCCTTCAGGATCGCCGCCCAGGTAACGAGTCAGTGTCAACAGGTTGTGAGCTGATCCCCAAAGGGTGAAACCTTTGATATACAGGTTATTAAGCGGCATCTTGTAGCGCAGGGTCAGTGATTTGAGTCGCAGGTAGGAACCATCCTCGATCCAACGATCCGAGAAGCGGTTGTTGCCCAGAGGGTCACCGTAAGTAATGCGAGGAATGTCAGTCTGTTGGTCTTCTACCCGCCAGCGGTTGGTCATGGCTGTTGTCTGGTTGAAGAAACGGCTACCCCCTTCCAAAATGGATCGTTGGTAGTTGAACACATCGTTCCCCAGCGAATAATTGAACACCACATTCACTGAAAGTCGCTTGTAACCCAGGCTGCCGTGCAGATTGCCAAACAAGTCGGGGTTGGGATCGCCGATGACATCTCGGTCGTCGTCGTTGATGACTTGGTCTGGCGTTTTGTCAACGAAGCGCATGTCGCCACCAGAGAAAGCTTTTACGGCCCCCGTTTTTGTTACGACCGTATACCCGTCGGCCAGGGCCTGATCAGTATTTTGGTAAACGCCATCAGTTTTGTGTCCATAGAAAAGACCTACCGGCGATCCCACCTGAGTGAGGAGGGTGGCTCCGTAGATATCGGTGGTAAAGGCCGCGTTGTTGTTGGACAGTGCCGTCAACGTATTGGTATAATGGCCAAGACTCAGTCCCAGTGCAGCATTCCAGTCCTTGGTGTTTACCAACTTGGCGTGGAGTGACAGGTCGAATCCGGTGTTTTCCATCGATCCTTCGTTACTCCAATTTTCACGCAAACCACTCACGTAGGCCAGTCTCTTCAGCGTCAATAAATTGTCGGTATATCCCTTGAAGACATTGGCCTGCAGTGTGAGGCGGTTCTCCAAAAGGTTCATGTCAACACCGGCTGTCCAGCGTCTGGTGGTTTCCCATTGCAGGGTGGTATTGCCAATGTTGCCGATGTTCAAGCCGTCCACGGCGTTGAGCATGCGGTTGGCGGTAAAGTAGCTACGTGAGGCCGTATAATCCAGGTCGTCGTTCCCGGAGAGATCGAAACCGGCGTGAACCTTGAGGTAGTTGAGCCAACCGTGACTACCAAACCAAGGTTCGGATGTTACCACCCAGGCTGCCTGTACCGAAGGGAAGAACCCCCAGGAGACACCACCCAGTTGCATGGCGGTGGCCAGCTCACGGCCGAAGGTGGAGGCCGTTTCCATGCTGAGCCCGGCCGTCAGGTAGTAGGTTTCCCGGTAGTTGTAATCGGTGCTGACGTAATAGGAGAGCGACTTGTAAGCATCGTCAGCACCCGAAGTGGTCTTATCGAATAAACTGAACGACATGTTGGGCATCTTGTCATTACCGGTGTTGTATCCGCGTTGATGGGTACGGATATAGGTATTGTTGATGTAGCGCATGCCTCCGGTAACGTCGATCATGTGGGCGTTGAAACGTTGATTCCAATGGGCTCTTGTGTCACTGAAGAATTGGTTCAGGTGGGATGACAGGGATTGAGCCATGTTGTAAAGGGTACCCGATGCACCCAGGGAAAAGGAAGGAACACCTGTCATGGGGAGGTAATAATTTTCATACGTGTTTACCGCCGTGTAGCTGAAGTGTTCGGTCAGGGAGAAATGTCTGTTAAACGTGTAGGTCGGGCTGATGGCCNNTGAAAGGTGTAGGTCGGGCTGATGGCCAGGTTGATCAAGCTGTTGGTGAAGGCGTTTTTGTTTTTGGCCTCTCCATAGTGGAGGATGCTGCTGGGATTGGCCAGAGAGACATCCTTGCCCAACACCTCGTCCAGGTAGTCATCGGCATCGTCCAGGAAGCCTGATAAACGACCCTGGGTATCGAAGGCATAGGGAGTGAGAAAAGGAGACTTGATCAGGCTCAAAAAACCCGGTGCCGTGACGATGTAGGCATCGAAATCATCAGTGACACCTTCGTCCCTGAGGTTGCGTTGTACTTCACTGAAGGAGGCATCAAAGCGGGTGGTCAGGTTTTTGAAGAGGTTGATGTCTGAGTTCAATCGGAGGTTGAAACGTGAAAAGTCGTTGTTTATCAAGGTACTGTTACCATCGGTGTATCCTACCGAGAGGTTGTAATCGGCTACGTCGTCACCCCCTTGCACGTTGATGCCATAGCTTTGGGTGAAAGCGTTCCGGTACGTCTCTTTTTGCCAGTCAGTGTTGTTGTGATATTTGGCGTAGTAGTAATAATTGGGGTCTTCCTTGAGAAACTTGAAGTCGGTCAGCGTCGTGCCAGTACTGCCCAGTAATTCCGAGGCGTAGGAACGGTATTGAGTGGCATCCATCATGGATGGTAGGGATGGGACTAATTCATAGCCGCCGAAAATGGATACGTCAATCTTGGTAGCCATGCTGGTGTTGCGTTTCATGTCGATGAGAATGACGCCATTGGCCCCTTTGGCCCCGTAGATGGCCGTGCCGTTTTTCACGACCGTCACCTTTTCAATATCATTGACATTGAGGTTGGCCAGGAGGTTGTTGTAATAGCCGNNATCGATGACAATCAGCGGTTGTGCGTTGGCGTGCAGGGAGTTGAGTCCGTTCATGAAAAGGACGCCACCAACCCCGGGTAGACCGGAACGCAGAATGGTGCGTACGTCAGCACCCAGCTTGGCCTGAATGTGCGGATCAATACTCAGAGCTCCGCCCTGGTCAAAGCCGGTCGCCTGCCGATGCTTAACGGCCGAAGTAGTCTCCGTGTAATCCGAAGGAAACTCCGTGACAATCAGTGCCGCGTCTATCCCGGTCTGTCTGCCGTTGATGGCACACTGTACCAGGTTGTATCCGTCCACCTTCATGGTCAGGGAGGTTACATGTTCGGGAACCTTGATGGTATACGTACCGTCCTGACCCGTCATGGCGGTATAGTTTCTGTCGTTGTACGCCTGGATGCGAACGCCAGGTAACGGAGTGCCTGAAGCGGCGTCAATCACCCGACCTGAGATCGGGAGTAGGGGATGGCTCTGACTGGGTTTCTGGGCGTTGGCCAGGAAGAAACCCATGATGAACAGGCAAAGCAGGCCTGTCTTGAGCAATCGTGTTGTCATAGGGTGATATTGAAGGTTGATCATGGCTGGGGAATTAGTCTTCACGGGGTCTGAGGTAAATGCAATCGATGAACATCTCCCGGTTGTACGTATCGTTTTCTCTGGATAGTACGTATACCTGAATAGTCAAGGTTACGGTAACATCTTCGCGGTTGTAACTGCACGTGGGGAATTCAAACGCTTCGGCCACACAAACGGTATCCAATGCGTATGGATTGTTGGTAAAGGTTTTACCACCCCCCGTGTAGTTTTTGCTGATACCCTTTTTGTCCATGTAACTGAGGGTGGAACGGAATTTATAGGGTCTGAAGACATCGAGGGAGTCTTCATGGGTTAGCGGTGTCTTGTAAACCGTCTGGGGAGCACAAACGACACAGACATCGTACTTCCCGGCCAGGGTATTCTTTATCTGGAAGGTGATTGACGGGTTGGAAGAGGCCTGTAGTGGTACCATGTCCAGATAGGCGTTGTTGGAGAGATTGCCACTGGCTACCGACCTGAAGTTGAAGGTGCAGTTGGCACTCTTCAGAATGGTGGCGTCATGTTCCGCTTCTACCTTGATGGGTTGAAAGAAGGCTTGTTGCAGGGTAAATGGCCAGCGGTCCACCTTGTAGATAACGCCGTTGCTACAGTCTATGCGCTCTTTGACATCGGCCAGTATGCCGCCAGGTTCAAAGGGCTTTTGATAGACATGCCGACCCGGTTGGGAGGAGCGATAGGCAGTTGATAGTAACGAATCGGTGGCAGAAGCCTGCGACCTGACATTGAACACCAGATCACGCATCAAGGCCTTTTGTGTCCAGAGACGTTGCAACGTGTCTGCATTTTCAGTGTAAGCGAAATTGAAATAGGGCAAAATCTTTTGGTAAGCTGCCTCCCAGGCTGCATCAGTAGGGGCTATCATCCAATAGGCGCTGTCTTCGTTGTTGAGGTAACCAAATTCACTCAACAAGGCGTTTTTGGGAATGGTCACGGAGTCAACGTAGATGGTTTTTCCGTCCTCGATGCCCGAGGCTACGCTGGCCTTTTCATCCAGCGAATCCTTTTGGTATGCCTTGAGGAAAGCACCCAGTTGGCTGATTTCGTAATCACTTAAAAGACCTTCATATATGCTGGGATAGTAAGAGGCGGTACCGTTTACCAGGTGCATGACACCGTTACTGGCCAGTATATTCGCTCTGGTAACATGGGTGCTGCCAAAGGCTGTCGCTGTAAGTCGCATGACTTTCTGGTTGAGCAACATGATCTCCCGGTTGGTCGTGGAGGTCAGGGAAACCGCATACCTGGACAAGTGATTCTTGACAACGTTTTTTTCAACCAACGCGGTACCTTCCGGTGTACTCAAAAGAGTTAGCAGGGAGTCCTTGTTAAAACTACCGTTGATAGGAGCCCAAAGGGTGATGGTCTGGTCGGCGTCCAACAAGGTGGCATAGGTGACACCGGTCACTTTGTTGTTGGCATAGACAGGGGTTTGTTCAAGGATAGCCTTGAAATCGGATAAAGTGGGTTCGGCTTCAATCCTGTCCCAGAGTGTTTCCGTTGGGGTGATGCCTGAGTCCGGTAAATAGTGGCCGTCCCAGGTCTCAGTGCAGGCAGGGAATGCCAGCAACGATAATACGGCGCAGCCGGCCAGGACGATGTGTAGGGTTTGTTTCTTCATGAGTGAGGCGCTCTTTAATGGGTGTCTTCGCCTTGTTCGCTGGCGTAAACGCTCTTGGGACACAATTCGATGTAATCAAAGGCAAATTCCGCCTTGTCGTTATCCAGGATTTGTTTGATACGCACGTAATGATTTTCGTGGTCCGACAAATACTGAGTGGTCAGGATGCGACGGAATGTCTGTGCCTGGTTGCGGAAGACGTTATTGGTATTGGTGTAGCGGATAATGGAATCGGGACCTTTCATGTAACCACGGTTGCGCATGGCTTTATCAACGGCCTTGTCTTGTTCGGGGTTGCCGGTATCGGCTACCCAACCGATGGACTCGTCGGTGGCTCTGACGCGCAGGTCAAGAGGAATACCAACCGGTTTCTTATCGAAGAAGATCTGGATGATACCGCGTGTAGCCATGGCACAATACCCCAAACGAATCTCATAGGTGCCAGCCGGAACGGGGGGCAGTTTGAAGGTAAAGTCGTATTTACCCAACAGCACAACCTCGTCTCCCTGATAACTATCGAAGTTGATGTGGCGGTTGCGCACCGAAACCAAGGTTTCACTGGTGAAATCCCAGCCTTTGACCGACCCCTTCTTAAAGCCGGTACAGGTCGCCGTCCCTGCCCGTCCACGGGCGCCGCTGTTCATAAAGTCGGCCGACAGGGTGGTGGCATCCATCCGGAAACGGACGTTGAATACCTGGTCCCTGGTTTCAACATCATAGACCAGGATGTCGTCGATGTAGTGATAAACCCCATTGACGGCGCTTTGATCCACGGAAGATTCGGATGGTGCGTTAATCTTCACGCCTCTGATCGTATAGTTGGAGCCAACGCCCTTGCGGTTGATGAATAAGCCCTCAGCAGGAGCTCCAACCTGTAAGACGGTGTGAGGACAGAGGGTTTCGTAGTAGTCCATAGCGTCAAGGTAAGCTGAATTGTGCATCCTGAGTTTAACCTCTCCGGTGATGGTCAACTCATTGTAATTGCCCATGCGGTCCAGCAGGTGATAGGCTACAAAGCGGTTGAGTGGATTTTTGCGGTGTTTGAGGTCATTGTCGTATTGACCGGCGTCCTGCGGATAGGTCCTGTCGTATACTTGTTTGGCGTAGGCAATCAGTTCGGTGAGGTTGGTGATGCCCTTGCTTTGGTACACGTGGTCAGGCTCTATAAATGCCGTGTATTTGAACTTTCTGTCTTTCGGAAAGTAAGCTGTTTCCCACTCCTGTCCAGTGTGGTAGTAGACACCATCATCGATGGAGTCCTTGCCGCAAAAATACGTGCGGTCGATGTAATCGCGCAGTAAATCGTCCAGGCCGGTGGCGACCAAGGCACTGTAAAACAGACTGATGGTACTGTCTTTTTCCAGCATGTCGGGCAACAGGTCGTTGCTGGTACTCAGTACTTTGTCGATAACGTGAACCACGCCGTTTTCCACGGAATCATCGCGTAGAACAATCCTGGATGCCTTGTTGATGTAGTATTCCATCGCACTGTTGGCACCGGTGTCGCTGGTGATGCTGAGGTAACGGTCCAGCATATTGGTGGAGGGTATCACCCCGTCGTTGAGGTCGGTGGTAAAGTATGTGGCCTTGATGAGGTGACTGTAGGCCAGGGTGTCGCAATCGGCATCCGTCAATTCATCTACGCTGCTGAGCCCTCGTTGGTTCAGGAAAACGTCGATGGCGTTGTTGGTCGGAGCGAAGCACGTCAGCTTACCATACGTACTCAATAGGTCATAGATTTCGGCACGCTGGAGTACGGTGATGAATTCACTGAAGTTGTCAGACCGGTTTTCCAGGTAGTCGGTGAGCATTTCTCCGGTGAAGGTGTAGTAATGCTCCTTGTTCATTTCTTCGGTACAGCCGGCTGTCAGCAGCAGGAGGGACAGTATGGCCACGCTCCCAAGCAGGTATCGTTTGATCTGATTCATGATTAGTCGGTTATATTGGTGGTTGATCCGGTTTCGTAGGCGGGGTTTTGTTTCAGGTTGGGATTAACCTTCAACTCACTTTCGCCGTAAGGGAAGTACAACGCCATGGGGGCGTTCAGTTTTTTTCGCATGGCGCTTTGGTTGTCCACATATTTGTTGACGGCGTAGTTGACGAGACGGTTGTTGTTGCCTTCGCGTCTGGCCAGCCGCACCAAGTCAAACCAACGTTTGCCCTCGAAGAGTAGTTCGCGCTGTCTTTCCTTGAGTACCAAGTCTTCCATGGTGATGCGGTTGTTGGCAAAATTGTTGAACACCAACGTGTCTGTTCGTCCGCCAACGATGTTGTTGGCTCTGTTGTACACGGCTGATACCAGGGAAAAGGCGTTGCGGTAGTGAGCCTTTTGTTCAGGAGTAATGGCGTTGGGATCCACATTGCCGGCCAACTGTACCTCTGCCTCTGCTTTCATGAGCATGACGTCGGTCAAGCGGTAAATGATCCAGTTGGCGTAGGGGGTGCTGCGTCTGGAAGTGCTGACGTTTGGAGTACCCGACGTGCCAGGCGAAACATCGTACGTGACGTTGAGACGGGTGTATTTATCGATGGCGTACACCCCGTTGTTCTCTTCCATGCTTTCCAGGTAACGGCCATCGGTGCGTTTAAACAAGGCGTTACTGCTCGAGGAAGCATCCTTGAATAAAAACTCGGCGGCACTCAGGTAACCAACGGTGGTTGAATTGGATCCGTAATAGGAGGAGATGAAGGAATTGCTCGTAGAAACGTTTTCTTCAAAATCAAGCTCCAACAGGCTCTCAAACGAATGGCCGATACCGAAGATTTCCGTGTAGGCATTGCCGGTACTGTTGCCACTGACTTGTTGACTGATGAGCGGGTATTTACCGTACAGTCTGACCTTGGTAGCGGTGGTGTTCTTTTCTTCTTCGTACCGCTTGATTTTATGATCGATGACAAGATCGCAACAACGGACACAGTTGTCATAATCCTGTTTCCACAGGTACATATCGGCCAACAAAGCGTAGATACTGTAGCGGGTCACTCTGGCTGTATTGCTGGTTATGTTGGCATACTGCCTGACGGCATCGTCCTTGACCAGTTCCAATTCATCGATCATGACGGTGAGCACAGAATCAAAGGAGGATGGCTGAATCCGATATTCCTGGTTGTCGTCGATAGAAGGTAGATTGACAAAGGGCACGTCTTTGAAGGTACGTATCAGGTAGAAGTAGCAGAGGTCTCTCAAGGCCGTCACTTCGGCAATGGTCGCTTTGAGTTCCGATGGTGTGTAATTGGGATCTTTCTGGTTGACCAAGGGCGCATAGTAGAGTACGGTGTTGCACCGATTGATGACCTGATAGAAAGAGGTCCAATTCGAGTAGCTGTGCGATGGCAGGATGTTTCCCTTGAGGATTTGAGTTTCCATATCGGGTGTAGACATGCCAGGTACGATGTTGTCTGAGCGTATTTCTCCCCAGGCAGCCATTTTGCCAATGCACTCCGAACTTTGAAGCGCAGCATAGCAGCCGATAACGGCATTTTCCACATCCGCTTCTTCCGTCCAGTAGTTTTCCAGCACGATTTCGTTGGGGGGAAGTATGCTTAGGAAGTCGGAGCAGGCTGTCAATGCAAGACCAAGACAGCAGGCAAGACTCAGGTTTTTTATGGGTTGTATTCTGTTCATAAGGCGAGGGGTATCAAAGTCCGATGGTAATGCCGGCCGTCATGGATCTGGCACGTGGTGTTTGAGAGGCATCATACACAATGCCGTAGCTGCCGTAGCCTACTTCGGGGTCAGCACCCGAGTAGCCGGTGAGGCAAAACAGGTTGTTGGCACTGACGTAAACGCGTACCTGATTCAGACCGAAGCGTTTCAAGGTAGCCTGATCGACGGAGTACGACAATTGTGAGTAGTTGAGGCGCAGGAAGGAACCACCTTCGACAAAGCGATCGCTCCCCAGCCAGTTGTAACCATAATTGTACAAAGCACGTGGCACGGAGGTTAAATCACCCTCTGTTCGCCAACGCCAGTTGACAGCCTTGCTTTGGTTGTTGTTGGAGTACATGCTCTCGGCGTCCATACGGGCCCTGTTGATGATCATGTTGCCCATTCTGAAGTTGAATTGGTTGTTCCAACTCAGCCGTCCGTAGGAAAGCTTGAAGCCGAAACCGCCGGTAATTTTGGGTAGGGAACTACCCAGGTAAACGATGTCGAGTTCGTTGATGTTACCGTCGTGGTTGATGTCTTCGTACATGGCGTCACCACCCTTGAATTCGTATTCGGACGTGGTGCCGTAACAAAAATACATGGGTTTGGTCCGGCTGTTCTCATCCAGGATGACGTTTCCTTCCTCGTTTCTGACCACGGGGGCATTGGGCCCGCTGACTCCCTTGACTTCGGTTTCGGTATAATCCGTGTATTGGTATACCCCCTTGTATCGGAAACCATAAATGGATCCGAAGGGATTGTTGAGTTGTACGCGGGTGAGGTAGGAACCATTTGAACGGTCAAACTGACTATTGAGACTGGCCAGTACGGTGGGATCCATTTTCGTGATGGTGTTCGCATTGTTGGCAAAGGTCACGTTGAAGTCGGCTGAAAAGGGACCTTTCCGGATGACTCTGTTGCCGTTGATGTTGAATTCCCAACCATTGTTGCGCATGCTGCCTACATTCTGGACCTGTAAGGAGGAATAACCCGAAGAACCTGGCAGCGCACGGTTGTACATGAGCAAGTCGGTCGTATGTTGGGTGTACAGGTTGATGTCGGAGGTAATCATGTCATCCAGGAAGCCAAGGTCGAAACCGACGTTCCAGGTTTCCTTCGATTCCCACTTGAGGTTACTCAGGCGAATGTTACTCGGGTAGATGGATGTCTGTCCCACGTAGCTTGATGATGGCGTGTACTTGCTGAAATACAGGTAATCCGAACCTGGCTGGTTGCCCACACGACCCCAACCTGGACGAATGGAAAGCATGGACAGCCAATCAAGATTTTCCATAAAGGGCTCGTCCGAAGCATTCCAACGTAGGGAGACAGCAGGGAAGTTACCCCAGCGCTGTTGTGGTCCGAACTTGGTGGAACCGTCACGACGGATGGAGAAGTCGGCCATGTAGCGACCCTTGTAGGCGTAGTGGGCTGAAAAGGTGAAATAGATGCTCCGCCATTGGCCGGCACTGGTGGAAAAACCGCTTAAAATGGCTTCTGCCGAAGTCGACGTAATGCTACCGGTTGGCAAGCCATAGGCTGAGGTGCTTTGGGAAACGGAATTGCCAGACGTGGTTTGGCCTCTGAGCAAAGCCATGAACGAATGGTCGGTGTTTTCGAAGTAGGGCACGAAGGTGGCGGTGTGGGTGGTTGTAATACCCAGACTCTTGTAATTGTCCGAGGCCGAAAGGTTGGCCGAACTGTTGGACCATCCGGTGGTAATCAAATCTACCGGGTAGAAGCGGTCTGTGAAGGTGTTGAAAATGTTGAAAACAATCTTGCCTTCATACTTCAGTTGGGTCTGGTTGTGTTCAGTGCCCAGCAGGTTGTACACCAGCTGAAACTCGGGTTGGATGTTATTGCTCCGCTCGTTATTCGTAGCCAGGTAGGCTAGGGCAAGGGGGTTTTCCATACCGCGTTGGTCGAGCAACTCCTGTGAAGAACTGGCCAGCATGTGGTAATATTGACCGGTGGAGTGTCCAAAGGCGTCTTCCTCGTAGATGGCCAGGTTGGGCATCTTGGTATAGGCCAGCCCCAACAGCCCACTGTAATTCTTTTGGTTGTTGGTGTGGGTCAGGGAAAAGTTGGTCACGATTTTAATGCGGTCGGACACAAAATAATCCAGCGCTACACGGGTGGAAAAACGGTCGAGCCGTTGACCGATAACAGAGCCGCTTTCTGTGTCATAACCTCCTGAGATACGGAAGTTGGCTTTCTCTCCACCACCGGAAACTGAAAGGTAGTGGTTTTTCTGTAAGCCGGTTTGAATGACAGCCTTGCGCCAGTCAGTGTTGTTATTGTACATTTCGTACTCCGAGTAGGTGGGGTCGTAATTGAATTCCACGATGTCGGCAGCGGCATCACTCAACCTGGAGTTGAAGTAGGCTTCCTTCATTAGCATGGTGTATTCGTCACCGTTCATCAAGTGGATGCCCTCCGGTTGGTGGGTGGCAGTCATACGGTAAGAGTAAGTCACCACGGAGGGGCCGCGTGAACCGCGTTTGGTTCTGATGTCGATGACACCGTTGGCGCCTTNNTGGCAGTGGCGGCTGCATCCTTGAGCACGGCTATGCTCTCGATGTCTTCAGGATTGACGTTGAGCAATTGGGCGAATTTTTCCTCGTTGGCGTTGTTGTAGTCAAAATCACTGCTTTCGTCGGTTTCCCAGACGTTACCGTCGACCACAATCAAGGGTTCTGTATTGCCGTTGATGGAGGAAACCCCACGCAAACGCATGCTGGTGCCGGCTCCCAGGTTGCCGGAGTTAGCGACAATATCAAGACCGGAAATACGGCCTTGCAGGGCTTCGTCGATGGTGGTCACCGGCAGCCCTTCGAATTCCCTGGCGCTGATTACCTGGGAGGCGCTGGATATTTCACGGGCAGGAATGACCAGACCTCCGGTTTCCATCTTTTTGCTGGAACTGACCACGACTTCCTTTAGCTGGGTGGATTCCTGCATGCGGATGTTGACGACGGTGCCGTTGATGGGGAGGGTTTGACTGGCATATCCAACGTAGGATACCTGGATTTTGTTGGCCGGACTGACCAACTTGAACGAATAGTTCCCGTTGATGTCGGTGGCGCAATGGGCCACGATGCGATTGGAGGCATCCACCTCCTTGACGTTCACTTGTATCATAGGACCGAACCTGTCGGTAATCGTTCCGCTGATGATGTCGCCTGCTTTTTGTGCGTTCAGCAGGGTGGGGGTCAGGGTGGCGATCAGCAACAGCCCGTATAATAGGTAGTTCTTCATAGCCTTACTTGTTTTTTGGTGCTGGGATGGCCTGAGGGGCAAAATGGGCTGGATCATAGGACAGCGGTTCGTCGATTTGATGGATCACGACGTAGGATGAGGTTTCAATTTCGTTGGCCAAAGCGACATCCTTGTTGTTGTATTGGTATTCCCTGGCCATCAGGTTTCGCAGGGCGGGATTGCCGGTCACCTGACGGGTCTTGTTGGCTAAATCCTTGATGGTGATTCCGTTATTGTCTGCTGTCACGTTCAGTTTGTAGAAACGTTGCGTGACGGGATTGATGCAGGCCGTTTCGTATTCGCCGGTTTGGTTGCCACTTCCGATGAAAACGGCGTTGTCCTGGATGTGGTATTTCAGGAAGTCGGAGATGACTTTACTCAGACTATCCTTGACACTTGTTTCTGCTTCCGCTTCCACTTGTTCCCAGGTCGGGAGTTTGCCGGCGTCCTGCAATGCCTGAATGGACGCATTGGTGGGTACATACACCGTNNTATAGTGATACGTATTGAGCAAACTGATGTTGGTACTGCCGCAAGCATAGGTCTTGTCACGTACGGTTTCCAGGAAGCTACTGCCTTGAAGGAGGCTCAGGAATTTGGCGAACTCCGGTCGTTCGGAAAGAACGTCAAAGACGGCCTTCTCACCCGTCATCAAGGGCTCGCTTTCCAGGATGTAGGTTTTACCATTGCCTTCGTTGGATTCATCGTACACCTCGGTCACGGTCACCTTCTGACCCTTCTCAAGTTGGAAACCACCGGCTACCGTCATGTTTCCGGCTCCTTGTGAGGCTTTCTCAATCTTCAATGTGCCGCCCCCTTTGGTTCTATAGTACGTGTTGCCGTCTTCGACGTTGCCGATGACAATGTGGTAGTCGAGCATGTCTTTCAGGCGGTTGGTAATCTGTGCGTACGTTGCCAGGCCCAAGGAATCAATGCGGGTACGCGTGGTCAGGTCATAGGTCCATATGGATGCTTGCACCCGCTCAGGATCGGTGGGAGCCATCGGGTCGTACCAGAATCGATACAGCTTGGTCGTTGTTTGACCAAATGAGACGGGGTCTATGTAATTCAACAAGGCTTCGTTGGTCGGTATGAAGAAGCTGTAGTAGCTTTCCATGGAGTTCAGGTACGCATAGTATTCCAGTTGTTCGATGGCCCAGTAAAAAACGTTCATGTTGTCGTTGATCAGGGCGGGGAAAGAGACAGACGCGTAAGTGGTCGGACTGAATACTTTGTTTGTCAGGTATATGGCGCCGTTGCAGCCAAGAATGACACTGTCGATATCCGCCTCTGTGAGACCCATCTCGTTGTTTGCGTCGTTGAGCACATTGACAAATTTGCTGGGTACACTCGCGATGAACGAGTTGTGCATGTTGTTGTTGATCAGTTTGGCCAGGACGTTGTCGGGCACATTGTCCCAGGTCCGGTAATAGTTCTTGAGCACTTTACCGCCTTCTTCATTCCAATACCGTTCCAGGGCGGCGTCCGTGGGGACGAGCATCAGGCCCATGTTTTCCTGTAAGGCCACATCGTTGCTGACAAGGCCAACGGTGCTTGAAAAGAAGCTGTTCCAACCTGGATCGAACTTCAGTCGGCCTGGGACAGGCATGTTGGCCGGGCTCATCGTCAAGGCCGCCCCTCCTTGTGAACGATCGGAGAAGTATCTTTTTTGGTACACCGAGTCCACGTTGGTGTTGTTCAGTCGGTTGTAGTTGCTGGTAGCCTGGGCACTATAGTAGGGAGCACTGAAACGCTCCAATAGTTGGCTATACGCGGTGGTGGTGGGGTGGGAGTTGATGATCTCGGCCATGTTGTCCAAAGGGGTCATCACCTCGGCCATTTGATGGACAAAACCGTTGAGGCACTTGATGTTTTGTCCTTCGATGGTGATACCGTTTACGCTGGCATCTCCGGATTGACGGTTAGTGGTATGGTTGAAGAGAAAATTGTAGTCTTCGTTGGTGATCTTGTTGTAGACCAGTTGCTTTTCCAGGAAATGAATCATGGGGACGGCCGTCATGTCTTTGAGGCACAGGATACCGTCTGTTTTACTTTTGTGTTGGTTCCAGAAGGACGTGTTCGGCATGGAGGCCGGCAGGATGATGGGCACCGAGTCGTATGGTGAAATGGCCGTCAGGCGACGCATACAGTCGCCTTCTTTTGGCCCTTCGGTACTAGACAGNNTCTTTTGGCCCTTCGGTACTGGACAGGGTCATGGTCTGGTAGGCGTTGTTGATCATCGCTCCATTCAGGAGAAGCCGCTTTTGGGCTGGTGTGAGGTCTTCGTAACGCCTTACGCCCCATTTGTTTGACGCAAAGAAACGGTTGAACGCTGCGTCGTTGGCAATAAAAAGCGTTTTGCTACCGGTTTTGGATAGGACGTTCTGGTAGTCCAAGTCGTCAATCAGACGCACGAAGTTGGTGTAGTCGCCTTCGTCGTTGAGGTATTCGTAGATGCTGCTACCCAACCAGTCCGGCATACGCTCGTCCAGGTCATACCCGGTGCAGGAATAAAGGCTTGCGCAGGCCAACAGGANNGACAGTGCTTCAGCCATTTGTCTAACATGGTCATAAATTTAAGGTGCTTCTGAGCTGTTTTTTTGGTAAGAGTGGCACGCTCCTTGTCATGCAGCCGGCCGTTGGTCATCGTAGGATGATTTTCCGGATACCGGCGGGTGTTGTACGCCGCCGCTGAACAAAACAGGACGCTGAATGAAAAAGAAAAAAGAGGCTGCTGCTCAGCAGCAGCCTCTTTTTGAAGGGATAGAAAAGGTTATTCCACGATGACTTTCTTGACAGAACGTCCCTGCGGGGTGTCAAATACCATCAGGTACATGCCGGCTCCCAGGGTTGTGGGTACGTTGAACGTAGCGAACTGACCGTTGAGGGTGGCTTTGCCTACGCGTTGGCCACTGATGGCAAACAGTTGGACGGAAACCGGGGCGCTTTGTTCAGCGGTGAAGGTAACGTTCACGCTGCCACCACGTTTGACAAGTGTTGGATAGATGGACACACCGTCAAAACGCTGAGTCGGGTTGTTCAAGCCGACAGGTGTTTCATAACCCAGGATCTTGAACTCGATGATACCGGTGGCCGAAACGCTGGCCATACTCAGTTTCAGTTTGGAGGTAGTGATATCCATGAGCTTTTCATTGTACTGGTCGGTGTAGGTGGTCAGGCTGTCTGCATACACCCATGCGTCGTTCTTCCAGTATTCCAGGCTGTCCCTGACAGGAGGCATCACGCCACCACCATCGGAGAACCAGTATACGGCTACGCTGTTGATTTTGTGTTCAACCGGCCATTCGAACTGTACCCAGTTGGTGATGCCATAGCTGGCCTCTCCTTGCCAGTTGCCATAGGATCCGTGGGTGCCATCGTTAGAGCTGGCGGGGTCAAAACCGTCAACCATGGCACTCAGCTTGTTCCAGCTGGCTACATAGCTTGTGGTGATGGTGGCCAACTTGCCAAGGTTCACTTCAATGTGACCAACGGTATAGTTGTAAATGGCTTTGTCCAATGCTTGTATGGCGGCAGTGAAGTCGGCGTTCAAACTTCCGGAAGCGTTGAAGACCACAACGNNCTTTTTCATCGTAGTTGGAGTTGTCAATCCAATTCTTGGCTTCGGCGATGGTGGCCTTTAGATCGGTGTAAACAGTGGCTGCCGTGTCAAGCAGGGCGATAAAGGCCCTGATGGTGGTCAGATTGGTGACCACATTTTCCATCACTGTTTCATTGGCGATGGTGGCTTGAGCTTCTGATAACTTGCTGGTTACCATAGGTGCATAACCTTTAGGCATGGAGTCAACGTTGACGGCGTTGAGGGTGTTAACTTCAACTTGCAGCATGGCCTTGTAGTCGGTGATGTCGTTGGACGTTTTCTGCAAACCGGTTACCGTGAATTCGGAGAGACCAGTGCTGGTTTCGCTGCGCATGTTGAGGCGGACCTTGTTCGATTTGAAGTTGACAGCGACGGTGTTCATAACGCTCAGCATGGTGTCGATGGGTGTGGCGAGCTTCCACTCGTTGTTCTCCCAGTACTCAACGCTGGCTTCCTTGGGATGACCCAAACCACCGTCATCGCTGAACCAGTAAACACCGACTTCGGTGATGGTGTGGGCAAAAGGCCATTCGTACTGTACCCAGTTGGTTTTGCCATAGTCGGCATCACCGTTCCAGTTGCCATACACAGGGTAGGTTCTGTCATTGTAGGCGGAAGCTACCTTGCCATCGTTGACGGCTGACAGTTTTTCCCAACCGGAAACAAAGGATGTGGTGACAACGGTCGAAGGCAGAGTGGACAGCACTTCGGCGATACGGCCATCGGCGTAGACGTGATAAGCTGCATCCAGTGCATCGTAAGCGGCATTAAAGTCGGGGATGAAGCTTTCATAGCTGAAATACACTTCAAAGGCGTCATCATAAGCAGTCTGGAGCACGTCTTTTCCACTGAGATCAGATGAATTCAGCGTGCTTTCAACTTTAACAAGGAGCGCTGTCAATTTGTCAAAGGTGGTGCGGGCAATTTTCAATTCGGCAATAAAGGCAACCAATTCATCATTGAACGCATCCAGTGAATCCAGGTTGTTTTCGTTGGTGAGCTTATCGTCTGCTTCCAACAACAGGTTTTCAATCAAACCGGCATAACCGCCAGGAATGGCATCGGCGGGCACAGCCTGAAAAGTCAATGAATTTTTATCGATTTGCTCCTTGGCAAAGGCGGTCTCGTCGCTCAGGCGACTGAGTCTGAAACGGTCGCATTTAAACCAACCGGCGCCGCCTACGTCAGCAAAATCACAAATGGTACTTTTCTGACCATTAGTACGGATACCGATGGTAAGGGAGTCACCTTCCAATACCTTAATACGAACGGACAGTTCCCTGAACGGGCCGCGGCCATTACCATCAACGGGCAATCCAGCATATGAGTATTCCTCGCCTTCAATGGTGTCCAGGGATGATTCGGCATAATACGTAACCTTGGTTACGTTGCCGGCCTTGGCGAAGAGGCGCTGAGTGGTGTTGTCACCGGTGGGTACTGTCATCAAGCAACTGATGACGTAGGTACCGGCAGGTACCAGCACGCTGTCGACGGTTTGGGAAAGATGCCAGTCAGCAATGTTGGAGGGTGACCAGATGCCCAGAATGTAGGTGCCGTCCTTGGTTTCATCGGCATCGTTGTTTTGGTAGGCATACGAAAAGTCAGTGACATCCCAGCCTGGTACTGTGCCACTGGCATTAAACTGTGGATAGGTGCCCTCCTCAAAGCTGGGATTGCGAAGGTACAGGGCGGTGACATCTTCCTGCGCCTGTACGACCAACGGGAGAGTCATCAGGGCGATCAGTGCCAAGCTAAAAACGCGTAATCGTGTTTTCATGTTCTGTTTGTTTAGGTAGGTATTACGTTAGGGAAAAAAGTGAATTGCTCAGTCAAAGGAAAGGCTTTTTTGATTACCACCGATTTGATGGCTGTGTTGAAAAATGCAAGAATCTTACAAATGAATGCAACAATCGTCTATAGGGGTGTTTATGTGGCAGAAGGTCAGCTAAATGGGGCTTTTTGGCTGTTTTTAAGCCACTCAGCAAGCTGTCTGAAACCTTGTTTTTTGGAGTCTGATGATGAAAAATGTTACCTTTGTTTATGCATTTGATTTCCAGATAGGTTTCAGGTTTGTTTGTAAGCTTTGTATCTATTTGAAAGTCAGATTGTAGCCCCCTCTTTAAGGGCGTTTTTATTCACTAAATCAAGTCAAAAATGAAAAAAACGGCAATTTTAATGGCTGCCTGTACGCTGATGCTGACAGTAGGAGCCACTGCTCAAGTTGGAGTTCAAGCTGGTTACAGCAACTCCGTGGATGTCTCAAACAACAGTAACATATACGGCTTTCATGCAGGACCCGTTGGCGAACTATCGCTTCAAGGGCCTTTGAGTCTGCAATATGGACTTTTTTACAACTATTTGACCAACTCAAGTGAAACCAGTTTGCTGGGTAGTACAACCAAGGTTACGACCGTGGCTCACGTACTGGATCTTCCCGTCAGAGCTGCTTTTACCGTACCATTAGCCCAGGGTTTGAGTGTGTTTGCCTTTGGCGGACCCAACTTCAATGTTGCTATCTCTAACAAATCCGATGCTGTTACCACAGGCATCATCGATATGACGGTGGAAGGTTCCAATATCTACACCCTGGAAGATGCTAACAACAAGAAGTTGTACAATCCCTTTGATGTACAGCTGGGTATCGGTGGTGGCCTCAAGTTTAACGAAGTGTCAGTCCGGATCAGTTATGACTGGGGTATTACGGACCGTGACAACGCCGCCAATGCCATTTGGAAAAACAACGACCTGAAGGTTTCGTTGGCGTATACGCTGTAAGATACCTTATATATAAGTGTTAAAAGTGCCGGACAGGTTTGCACCTAATTATTCAAAAGGGATGCCAACCCTGCGGGGT
>DOBD01000232.1:0-305 GCA_003506275.1 Bacteroidales bacterium
ATTTCGTGTATTACAACCAGGTCATCAAACCGGCCCTGGTGGGATTGACAGGCCCCTGGATTTCCGGTGGTATTGAATTCAACTGGCCCCAACACCATCGCCCCACCACCTACGACCCCGTGGATGCCCTGATTGAAACCAGGGATGACGGTAGCGTCACCGTTTGGTGCAGTGAGGTGGAACGGATGTTCCGCACCAAGGGCATGGCCGGCTTCACCTTATATCCAGACAAAGCCTACCTTGAAGTCAAGGTGCAGTTATACAACCGAACCCCCCACCCGCAGACCTTTCTCTGGTGGGCCAAT
>DOBD01000232.1:416-19932 GCA_003506275.1 Bacteroidales bacterium
GACATTTCCAGGTACAGCAATATCCCTGTGCCGACCAGCTACATGGCTGAAACCTCCCGCTACAATTTCGTAGGCGGGTATGAAAACGACAGCCAAGGCGGGTTGATGCACGTGGCCGACCACCACCAATCACCGGGCAAGAAACAGTGGACCTGGGGCAACGGTGATTTTGGCCGTGCCTGGGATCGCAACCTGACCGATGATGACGGGCCTTACATCGAATTGATGTGTGGGGTCTATANNAAAGAAGCCATGATCAATGTGGAAGCCGAGGCTGATGGTGTTCGGGTCAGGGTGTATGCCACGGGGGTTTATCCCGGAGCCAGGATTTGTCTGAAACAGAAGGGCGTCGTGGTTGCTCAAAAACAAGTAGATTTGACGCCTGAAATGAGCGTTGATGAAGTCTGGTCGCTACCCGCTTCCTCACTTGAATCATTCGAAGTGAGCGTGTTGACTGCCGAAGGACGCATGCTGGTTGATTGGCGTCCGGAACCTACAACGTTAAAACCCGTGCCTGAACCTGCCAAGGCCGCGCTGGATCCCAAAGACATCACTTCTGTGGAGCAACTATACCTGCAGGGACTGCACCTGGAACAGATGCGCCACGCAACCTATAGCCCCACGGATTATTACCAGGAAGCCCTAAAACGGGATCCAGGTGACAGCCGTTCCAACAACGCCATGGGCTTGTGGCTCATGAAACGGGGGCGTTTTGCTGATGCCGAACCCTATTTCAGAACAGCCGTTAACACCCTGATGACCCACAATCAGAATCCCTATGAGGGCGAACCGCTTTACCAACTCGGACTGTGTTTGCGTTACCTGGGCCGGTTGGATGAAGCCTACGATTGGTTCTTCAAAGCCACCTGGAACGCAGCCTGGCAGGATAGCGGCTTTTTCCAGGCGGCCCTGATTGATACGGCTCGTGCTGACTATACCAAGGCCCTGGAGCTGGTGAATCGATCTTTGTGGCGCAATGGGTTGAATCATAAGGCCAGCCATTTGAAAATTGTGTTATTGAGGCTGCTGGGACAATCTGAGGCGGCTTTAAAACTGGCCGAAACCTCCTTGGCGTTAGACCGTTTCAATAGTGGTGCCTTGTATGAAACCTATCTGTTAACCAGTGAAACGTCCGTCTTGACTGAGTTGAAAACCCTGATGCGAGACGACGTGCACGCATACATCGAATATGCCCTGGATTATGCCCAGGCCGGACGTTACAAGGAGGCAATGGATTTGCTAGACCTCTACGTGGAGGGTAAGCTTGACCTTTATCCCATGGCTCTGTATATCAAGGGATTTATTGCTGCTCAACAGGGGGAACTCTTGTTGGCTGAGGACTTTTTTGACCAGGCTTCCCGCCTGTCACCGGATTATTGTTTCCCCAACAAGCTGGAAGAATTAGTGGCTTTGCAGCTGGCCGTGCGCGTGCAACCTGCAGACGCCAAAGCCTGGTACTACCTGGGTAATTTCTGGTACGGAGCCCGACAACACCAGGAAGCCATTCGCTGTTGGGAAGCGTCCAGAGAAGCGGATGCGACCTTTCCTACGGTTCACCGCAACCTGGCCTTGGCCTATTATAACAAACAACACAACCCCCTTGAAGCCAAGGTCTCGTTGGAAAAAGCCTTTGAGTTGGACCCCACTGATGCCAGGGTACTCATGGAGTTGGATCAGTTGTATAAGAAAATGGGTGTGTTACCCTACGAACGTCTGGCGTTTCTGGAGCGTTACCCCGACCTGGTCAACGACAGAGATGACCTGTACCTGGAGCGCGCAACCCTCTACAACCTGACGGGGCAAGAAGTCAAAGCGCTCGATAGCCTACTGACACATCGCTTCCATCCCTGGGAAGGAGGCGAAGGCAAAGTGACGGGACAGTACGTGTTTGCCCACCTGGAGCTTGGTAAAAAAGCCATCCGACAAAAAGCCTTCCAACAAGCCGTGGAACACCTTGCGCTCTGTTTCGATTACCCCGACAACCTTGGTGAAGGCAAACTTATCGGTGCGCAGGAAAACGATGTGTACTACTGGCTGGGCTGCGCCTACGAGGGTCTGGGTGATAAAACCCAGGCACACTCTTGCTGGGAGAAGGCCGCCGTCGGCTCTACCACCTTACATGCTGCCATGTATTACAATGACCAACAACCCGATAAACTACTCTATCAGGGACTGGCCTTACTCAAACTAGGGCGTGAATCGGAAGCTAGAAGTCGGTTTTATACCCTGCTACGCTTTGGCGAGAAGCAACTGTTCGTGCCATTCAAGATGGACTTTTTTGCGGTATCCTTGCCAGACTTGCTTATATTTGAGGATAATTTGCAAAAGCGCCACGAACTGCATTGCCATTACCTGATGGGACTTGGCCATTTGGGGCTTGGACAACCGTCGGAAGCCACCGCCGCTTTTGAGCACGTCCTGGCACAGGATCCCTACCACATTGGTGCCTTACTGCATTCTAAACTTATCAACCAATGAATAAAACACGTGCCATCATCAGCTGCCTGATCCTTACCACCGCCCTTCAGGCTCAAACCACCTACACCATCAACATCGATCAGCCCGAAAACGAAGTGGTCAAAGGCCAACTCGACCTGGGTGGAGCCAATCCTGCCGGTGAACGCATCGACGTGAACAATTACTACCTCGAACAAGGGGGCAAACCCCTGTTTCCTGTCATCGGTGAGTTCCATTATTCCAGATACCCGGCTGCCTACTGGGAAGAATCCATCCTTAAGATGAAAGCCGGTGGCATTCAAGTAATTGGCACCTATGTATTTTGGAACATCCACGAACGAAAAGAAGGGCAATTCGACTGGTCGAATGATTTGAATCTAAGGGCCTTCCTGCAATTGGTTCAAAAACATGGGCTTTACGCCATTGTCCGTATGGGCCCCTTCTGCCACGGGAAAATGCGCAACGGTGGCATTCCCGATTGGATGTATGGCAGGCCCTTCGAGGTGCGTAGTAACGATCCAGGCTATCTGGCCTATGTCGACAGACTTTACGGTCAAATTGCCCTGCAACTGCGTGGTCTCCTCTATAAGGATGGCGGTCCCGTTATCGGGGTGCAGTTGGAAAACGAATACCAGCATTCGGCCGCTCCCTGGGAATATGGATACCCCGGCACCAAGGTGGAATACACCGTAGCCGACAGGGATGCCGCCCTGACCCACTCACAAATTACCGTAACCGATGGTAAAAACCCGTGGTCGGAGTACGGAAAACAACACATGAAGACGCTCAAAGCCATCGCCCAAAAACAGGGCATCGATGTGCCGCTGTACACAGCCACAGGTTGGGGCAACGCCACCATCGTAGACAAGGGCAGCTTGCCTGTCACCGCCGGGTATGCCTATCCCTTCTGGGAGGAACCACATCCGTCCGTGTTTTACCTGTTCAAGGACATCAAGCGCTATCCCGATTACAGTCCGGTGAGTTACGATCCGACCTTGTATCCGTCCATTTCAGCAGAAATAGGCCCCGGTATTCAGATTAAGTACACACGACGACCTTTTGTGCCCTATGAAAGCGTTAAACCGATGATGATCCGGACCATTGGCAGTGGAGCCAACGGCATCGGGTATTACATGTACCACGGTGGTTCCACTCCACAGTTCGACGGTGCATTTTACAACGAACAGGTCAACGGTTTGCCACGGGTGCACTACGATTTCCAAGCTCCCATTGGACAATACGGGCAGGTGCGCCCCCATTANNCATTACAAACAACTCAGGATGCTCCATCAGTTTCTGACTACCTGGGGAGAAAAACTAGCCCCCATGAAGACGGTGCTGCCCGAAACCAACGCGGCCATCAAGCCTTCCAACACCGAGACCTTGCGCTATGCCGTACGTTCCTACGGTGAATCCGGCTTTCTGTTTGTGGTGAATTATCAGGATCATTTGACTGTCAAGCCATTGGAAGCCGTTTCGGTCAGCGTTAGAACCCAAAAAGAGGCCTTGACTTTTCCCTCGTCGGGTTCGATGACGGTGCCGGCATCGTTCAGTGCCATCCTTCCGTTTAACCTGGATTTGGGTAAAGCCATGCTGAAATCGGCCACCGTGCAACCTTTGACTGTGTTGCATAGGGGTGATGCCAACTACGTGGTATTCAGTGCGCTAGAAGGGAATGCGCCCGAACTGTCCTTTCCTGCGACAACCAGCATACACTCGTTGAAACAAGCTACGGTCAGTAAAAAAGGTGCATTAAAAACCGTGAAGGGACGAAACGGCCAACCCTTTTCTTTTGTGGCCAACGGTGTGAACGTGTTGGTGATTCCCCAGTCGATGGCTGAAAACGCCATCGTTATCGACAACCAATTGTTCCTGTCGGAAGCGTTGGTGTTACCCGACAACGATCAGCTACGCCTCATCAGCCAACAAGCGGACAACCGCGTGCACGTCTATCCGGCCAGTAAGCGGCCACTGAAGGCGCAGGGCGCTGTAGTGCGCGTCGATAAGCCGCTGTTTAACGGATTCGACTCCTATTCCGTCGTCTTTGAGGTCCAAAAACCTGACGTTACCTTCACCAAGATCAGTGCCAACAAGTACACAGTGCGTGTCAACAGTGATATCTCGACCTTGAACGATGTGTTTTTGCGTATTGATTACGTAGGCGACAGGGCGTTGGCCTTTATCGACGGTACTTTGTTGACCGACCACTTTTACCACGGCCGCCCCTGGGAGCTAAGTCTGAGAGCCAAGGCTGCTGCGTTGAAGCAACAGGATATGGTGCTGTTCTTCCATCCCTTACACGCCGATTATGAACAGGTTAAAACCATGACGGCGCTACCGGAATTTGAACAGGGTACCTTGTTGAACATCCGTGGTTTTGAGGTGGTAGCTGAATATAAAGCCAGTTTGACCAACTAGGGAGTCAATTTTACGTCAGGCAATCGGAAGTTTCGTTATTATTCCAGGAAATCCCTTACTTTTGAGGCATTTCTTGCCATGAAACGAACCTCACCAAACAATCCAAACGTCCTGATAGGTAGAACCTGGCTATTGTTGACGTTGGGTACGCTTTTATGCCCGTTTCTACGTGCAATCAACCTGGGTGATACCCTTCAAGCGCGTTGGGACGAGTACAACAGGGAAAACCCCCACATCAACCTCTATGTCCACCTGGACAAGAATATCTACGCGCCGGAAGATACGATCTGGTTCAAGGNNCAAGGCCTATGTGCTGACGCCCTTCGTGAACGAGGTGTTGTACGTACGCCTCGTCGATAATCATAAGGATATTGTCATGGCCAAGCAATTTCCCATGTACGACATCAGGGCTCACGGGGATATGCCCTTGCCGGCTGATTTACCGAATGGGACGTATTACCTCTACGCCTACACCGATCGCATGATTAGTTTCAACCCAGGCGATGTCTTTGTTCAGCCAGTCACCGTCAATAAAATCAGTGCGCATCGGTTGGAAGTGGAGGCATCCGTTGTCGACGACAAACGCGTGAAGCGAGGCGACAACATCGAAATCCTGACCCGTGTGAAAGGTCCTGACGCCTCCTTGCTCAAAGGTATGTTCAGCTTTTGGGTCGGTGAGGAACGCATTAAACGGGGCAGCTTTACGACCAACAACCAAGGTGAGGCAACCATAAATCTCAAGTACCCTCAGCTGGACAGTAGCGAGATGGTGCGCTGCGAAATCGTTATATCCAATGAAGAGGAAGAGACTGAGTTGATACTGAACCTTCGTCACGAGGGTAATATTCCCAACATCAAGGTATTTCCCGAGGGAGGACATTTTATCGATGGTTTGTACGGACGTGCGGTTTTTCACGTCTTTGATGTGTACAACAATCCTTTGGGGGTCCATCTGACCTTACTGGAAGACCAGCGTGCCGTAGCCCAAACGCAAACCAATCGGTGGGGGATGGGAGATATTGCCTTCTCACCCCGTTCAGACGCAACATACAGCGTCGCTGTTCAGGAAAACGGCACCACCATTACCCTGCCTTTCCCCGGAACAATCGAACAATCAGGGATGGGCATACGGCTTGATGCCAAACAAGGGCAAACGACAGCGGTCTTGACCAATAAAAGTACCTGCGATACAGCCACCCTTGTTCTCAGAACCATGGACAAGGTGCTTTGGAGTCAGACGCTGGCCCTGAAGCCCGGTGATTCATCCCATGTTGATTTGCCGGTCATGAACGATGCCAGGGGCATTCTTGAACTGGCTGTGTTTGACAGCCTGGCAGCACCCAAAGCCGAACGACTCTTCCTGAATAAAGTGGATGATGCGTATAACGTGCGGTGCAATACGACCACGTCGACATCCCGCGGCATTACTTCGGTCACGGTCAATCTGAACGTGGTGGACGCACAGAACAACCCGGTTGCCGCCAATCTGTCTGTTTCCATGGTTGAGAAGAGTATGTTGAACAAAGCAACCTATCGATCCATCCTGGATGCCTATTACTGGAAGGATATTCCGGGTTATGAACCTGGATGGTTGGAAGCCCCGGATGCCGTTGTGGACAACTTCTTTGTGAGGCTGGATCGAGGACGTCATCGTTGGAATCATGTGCTTGAATACCGCCCGAGAGGCTATGTACGTTTATTGGACAATACAGGTGGTGTTCGTGGACAAGTGAGCCCGGTTAATGGCAATGCGCTTTCTCTTAAGCAATTGACGTTGGAGTCGTCTACCTCCATGGAGAAGAAAGGCCTGGTTTCGATCGGGGAGTTGATGAGCGGTGGACTTCAACCGGTCAACGACACGCGGTCGGGACGAATCACCTACACGTTCAAGGACTGGCTTGAACACATCCCCCTGGATAGCAACGGCTTTTTTTCCATTCCTCCCAAAACATTGTTGGTCCAACCCTATGAAACAAAATACATCATGCCAGGGATGGATTTCTCGACGAACTACACCCTGCAACTGAGTGATTATGCGGAGGAAATGGACGCCTTTGTTCGGTTAGGAGAAGCGTTGAACATCGCCCGTCCCATCGGTACGTTTTCCAACTACGTGCCACCGGTGGTTAACAGGATGGATAAGGTTATCCAACTCAAGGAGGTGACGGTCGATTCAAGAAGGCGGTATGCCCTCAGTCAGGAGATAGGCAAGAAAGACGATTATGTGTGTCGGGAATACAACGTGTTCAATTGTGTGAATCACCGCACAGGAGGGCACAAACCCGTGCCTGGCATGGTGTACAACCGAAACAACAACGGCGGCTTGTTTTTGTACAACGGTGTTGGAAAGCCCTATTCGCCGGNNATTTTATCAACCACCGGCCACCGATACCGCTTTTTTCAAGTTGGATACCCGATCGACGATCTATTGGATCCCCAATGTGTACATCGATCAGAGCGGTCAATCGTCAATTACGTGCAACCTTTCTGAACGTACCGGAGTCTACACCCTTATCGTACAAGGGCTTGAAGTCAAGACACGACGCCCCATCTACGGTACGTTTGATGTTCGATTCTGACATTCTCACGAAAAATGCTATTATTCTAGAGGAATGTGGCACAAGTCCGTTTTTGGGTTTGTGTGAATAGCCCTACTTTTGACAACGGGTAAACGATGCTCTTTCTAAGCCAATAAAAGAACAACAATAGACTATCTAATACATGAGAACAGGTATGCGACTAGCAGGATTTTTTTTGAGTGTGTGCGCGTTATTCACCACAGCCGCTGTGGCTCAAACAGGTGATCAGATGTTGGACGGTATCGGTGAGACCGGTATGCTAGCCAGATACACCTTTAAGGCCGATGCCAACGATTGGTCCCGCAATAATTTACACGCCCGAATCGATGGAAAGGGTTTTGCCTTTGTACAGGACTCTGTATTTGGCAACGTGCTTGCCTTGAAAGGGGATGCCAAGACCTTTGTGACCATACCCAGTGGGGCTGTTTCCGGTGAGGAGTCGCTAAGTATCAGCGGTTGGCTGTTCATGAAGGCGTCAACCCCCGGTCAGGTGTTTCTCGATTTCGGCAAAAACGCCAGCGCGCGCATACTCATATCGCCGGTGGGAACATCGGAAAAATCAGGTTTTCAGGTTCAGGTACAAGCCGGTTCCAAGCAGTATACCGTTCCTGCCCAAGGGTTTTTGCCCAATACCTGGAATCACGTGGTTTTTGTCATAGACGTCCCCTCAAAGACCTTGAGTGTATACCTCAATGGCAAATTGGCCGGCGAGGTGAAGCCTGTTTCGTTGGAGTTGACCGATGTCTTCGACATGGTTAACGATAAGAAAAACCAATTGTTTGTGGGTAAGTCCNNTATTTGTTTGTGGGTAAGTCCATCAGTGGATCCAACGTGGGTTTGAATGCCTTGTTGCACGATTTGAGGTTGTACAGAATCCCCCTGACGGAACGCCAGGTGGCTACCATCCATGCCATCGCCTTGAAGTTGGAACCACCTGTGGTACGTAGAAGAAGGCCTGAACCCGAACGCAACCTACCGGTGTTTGATGAAAAAACAGCTCAATTATATACCGCATTTTTAACAGCAGTACCAGACATCAATGTGGAAACAACAGTCGGTCAGTTACCCAAGTTGCCCCGTTTTGTGAAGGGTATCTACCGTTCAGGGTATGAAGGGCCTGCTGTCAGGGTCATCTGGCCGTCTCCGCTGGATAATAACCAGGTACTCAAACCCGGTACTTATGAGGTGACCGGCAAGGTGTCCGGTACGACGTACACCCCCAAGGCTGTTGTAACGGTCAAAGCAGCAGCATCGAAGGATAAACCGATGCGTACGTTGGAATCGTTTGCCCTGAATCAGGTCTCATTGGAAATGGACGCTCACCAGCACAAGACCAAGTTTATCGAAAACCGTGATAAGTTTGTCAATGGGTTGGCCAAGACCAATCCTGACAATTTCCTGTACATGTTTCGTAATGCCTTCGGTCAACAGCAACCGGCAGGCGCTGAACCGTTGGGCGTCTGGGACAGCCAGCAAACGAAATTGCGCGGTCATGCTACCGGCCATTACTTGACGGCCATTGCTCAAGCGTACGCCAGTACGGGCTACGATGCCACCTTGCAAGCCAATTTTGCACAGAAGATGGATTACATGGTGAATGTCTTGTATGAATTGTCATCGTTGTCCGGAAAACCTCAAACGGCGGGTGGACCTTGTGTGTCTGACCCTTGCCAGGTACCACCCCGTGCCGGAAAAACGACGTACGATTCTGATTTGAGCGAAGAAGGTATCCGCACCGATTATTGGAACTGGGGTGTGGGCTTTATCAGTGCCTATCCGCCCGATCAATTCATCTTGTTGGAGCAAGGGGCAACCTACGGAGGCTCCAATACGCAAATATGGGCTCCTTATTATACCTTGCATAAGATCATGGCCGGTCTGATGGATATTTACGAAATCAGTGGCAATCAAAAGGCCTTGAGCGTGGCCAAAGGTATGGGTGATTGGGTTTACGCCCGTTTGAGCAAGCTGCCGACGGAGACCTTGATCAGCATGTGGAACCGCTACATTGCCGGCGAATTTGGCGGTATGAACGAAGCCATGGCCCGATTGTTCCGCATCACTCAGGAAGCCCGTTATATGGAAACAGCCCGGTTGTTCGACAACATCAGGCTCTTTTACGGTGATGCCAACCATATTCATGGGCTGGCCAAGAACGTGGATGCTTTCCGTGGATTGCACGCAAACCAGCACATTCCTCAGATTGTGGGAGCGCTTGAAATCTACCGTGACTCCGAAGTGCCCGAATACTTCCACATTGCCGATAACTTCTGGGATATGGTTACCAGTGATTATATGTACAGCATTGGTGGGGTAGCCGGCGCGCGCAATCCCAATAACGTGGTGTGTTTCACCGCCCAGCCGGCTTCTCTCTATGAAAATGGGTTTGGAGCGGGAGGTCAATGTGAAACCTGTGCGACATACAATATGTTGAAGTTGACCAGCGGCCTGTTTATGTTCAACCAGCGTGGAGCCTTGATGGATTACTACGAACGGGGTCTGTACAATCATATTCTGGCTTCTGTGGCTGAACACACACCTGGTAATACCTATCATGTACCCTTGAGGCCTGGTTCTGTCAAGCAATTTGGCAATCCAAACATGGATGGCTTCACCTGTTGCAATGGCACAGGCTTGGAAAGCAGCACGAAGTTACAAAACGCCATTTATTTTAAGTCGGCCGACAACAAGGCCTTATACGTGAATCTGTTCATTCCTTCCACCCTTCAATGGGCCGAAAGAAAGGTGACTGTCACTCAAACGACAGCATACCCCAAGGAAGATCATACGCGTTTGACAATCAAAGGTAAAGGCAAATTCGACCTTAAGGTGCGTGTACCACACTGGGCCACCAAGGGCTTTTTTGTGACCATCAACGGAAAGGCTGCCAAGGTTGAGGCTCAGCCAGGTAGTTACCTAACCTTGAGCCGCTCGTGGAAAAACGGTGATGTGGTCGAACTAACAATGCCCTTCACCTTCTACCTGGAACCTGTCATGGATCAACAGAACATCGCCAGTTTATTTTACGGGCCTGTCTTGTTGGCTGCACAGGAGACGGAACCCCGTACCGATTGGCGCAAGGTCACGCTCAACGCCAAGGACCTTGGTGCTTCCATAAAGGGCGATCCATCAACGCTGCAGTTTACCATCGACGGCGTTACGTTCAAACCGTTCTACGACACCTACGGTCGCCATTCGGTGTACCTGGATGTCACGTTGAAATAAATAAAGGCAAACTAAACGAGAAGGTGCTCCCTTTTCCCGGTTCGCTTTCCACCCAGAGGCGACCACCTTGTCGTTCAACTAAATCCTTGCATAAGAGCAAGCCCAAACCTGTTCCTTTTTCACCAGCTGCATCTTACCGAGTTCTACATCCGTAAAGCCCAGGTTTAGCATACTGTCTTGAAGGGAGAACTGCTGTCCGTCCGGTCGCCTTTTTTTACCGTCCCTGATTAGAATCATATCCTTGTAGTTGGTTTCCCATTGTTCATCACCCGATTCAATAAAATACCGGCAATAGACCGTGAGGTATTCCGAGCTTCTTCGTAACTCCTCTGCCATCAAAATCGATTGATTCCTGTTTTCTATGCGATTTATCAGCGCCTGGTTGTTCTGATACATGAACACAAACACCCCGAATAACAGGAGTTGTATAACCAAAGCAATGGAAAATGAAAGGTAGAAAGCGCGTGTACGATCCATGTGGTTTTTCTGGGCTAGTTGACATTTGGTGGTGCATATCTTTAACAAAGGTATACTATTTCTTGTTCAACTATACGCAAAATCAGCATGCTCGTTTTCACTGGTTCAAACGAACAGACAGTGTAAACGAGCACAGCTTATTGTTGAGAGATTGCTAGGAGCTGGATCCGGGTTTTATTGAGGGGCTGAAAACACGATGTGATACGTTTTAACCACTCCCCGGTAATCGAAGGTGACTATGGCATTTTCCTTGGTGGAGGAGGCCTGTTTGACGCTAATCTTAACCACCTTATCACTTGCAGAAGCTGCAATGGTTGGCGGGGTAGTGGTGCCTGCAGGAAGCGTACAGGTGGCTTCGTACAGGTCGTAGCCAACCAGACCGTTCTGATTGGTCGATCGTACGGGAACGATGGGCAGCTCCAGGGCTTTACCATCAGCCTGTATGGTCACCGTCGGTACGGTGGGGTAGGTCAATGGCTTTTTCCGGGCACTGAATCCAAATCCGGCAAGGTCGAACAGGGGGCCGCCTTCGTTACTCTCTGCGACCAGGAAGAGCGCATGCTTCTTGTCCAGGTTGTCTACAAAGGCTGATACATCAGCCTTGAAAGCGGTCAATGATTGAGCCGCATTGGCGGGGACGCTGATTTCTCCGATTTTTTTACCTTTCCAGGTGGCATTATCCCAGGGGCCGTCCAGCCAAATGGCGATTTTGAAGGCCTTATCTGTCTTGGGAGTCAGGAATAGATTGATAGCTGTTTGGTTGCCGGGTTTGGTGCCATCAAACGGCTTCAATCCTTTCTGTGCTTTTTTGAGACCACCAAAACCGATGTACTTGAAACCAATGATGTGGTTGTTTTCCACGTTGGTAATGGTCATATTGTTGTCCCAAATATCCCAGGAGTCTTGTTGTGTACCGTAATTGGATAAGTAACAAGCGTAACCGGCTGAGTAATATTGGTAGGGGTCAAGTCCATAGATGTGGAAACCTTCTGAGGTGACTTCTGCACCCTTGTATTCCCTGCCTTGGCTGTCTTTGGCCGTCCATTGGTTGTTGGGTGCGTAGGGATCGTAAGCCCTGATACTTACTTTACCGCCTTCGGCCACCGGTTTTTCATCCCATTCTACCGTGACAGGAGCCACCATGGGTTGACGCGCGTTGCCGAAACCTCTGGGTGCCCGGTGGTAGAAGGCATACCATTGATCGTTGATCTTTTCGATGCTGCCATGGGTGTTATGCCCTGAATAAGTAGTTTGCAGGGCACTGCCATCCTTGTTCAACACGGGACCGCGGGAGTCGACCAGTACACCGCCACTTTTCCAGGGGCCCAGCGGCGTGTCACCGTAGGCATAGCGTAGCGCTGAGTTGGTGCTCCCCAGGCCGTAGTCGGGACCTGAATAACCGCTGTAAACCCAGATGAACTTGTTGCCGATTTTGCGGATGGATGCAGCTTCAAAGAAGTTGAACGAACCCAGATCCTCACCGGGAAAAACGTGGGGATACGTGGTGCCTTCGGGATCCCTGATGACGCCGTAACGGGCGCTGGCGGGGATGAAGTAGTTGATAACCTGGTTGCCGGGTCTGATGGAATAAAGGGTATTTTGGTCAAGCTGACCAGCCTGGGAGCGTTGGAAGCCCCAGTACCCGTAGGCCCTGAAGCCGATGTTGAAGTCGGGGTCGGTGGGGTCGGTGATGTAATCGATGAAGACGGCGGGGTCGAAGCCCATGACGCTACCGGGAAGGGTGCGGGTACCGTCTTCGCTCAGGTTGATGGGGGTGAAGGGACCATCGGGACGACTTCCTTTACAAACCATCGGTTCACGGCTACGGCCTCTGCTGTGAGGGTAGAGGTAGTACTCTTTGGTGCCATCCTTGCGTTTTACTTCAACAAGGTCGGGTGCATACATGACATCCCATTGGTTATCAATTGGATAAGTGAATATGGGCCCCTCGTCACGCCAGTTGGTGAGGTCTTCAACGGGAGCAGACCAGGCTCTGATGTCGGGCCCGCAGTAGCTTCTGAACCTGACATCGTGCGAGCCGATGATGTAAATACGGTATTTGCCAGGTTGGTCCGGGTCTTCAAAGACGCGGGGTTCTCCGTCAGGCAGGTGTTCCCACAAGGGCAAGTAGGGGTTGCCTCCTTTTTGATGAACGTAGGGTGTTTGGTTGGTTGTCGTTGGTTTGGCCGCATACAGCATGTTGCTGCCAATCAGGAATAGTGCCACCAGGGCAATCAGTGATAGCTTTCGCTTGTTCAAGGTCGGGATCATAGTCATTATAGCTTTGTGGTAATTGTGTTATCTTTAGTTGGCCACTATTTTTTCAAGTGTCACCTTTCCATTGTCGTAGATGGTACGTACCAGGTAAAGGCCTCTTACAGGCCCTTTTAATTTCATACCCCTCAGGTCATAGTATGTAATGTTGACAGGTTTGGATGACACATCCAGGTTTTTGGGTAAGGTTGTGTAGACAACCTGACGCAGTGAGATGTCGGCTATGATGGCATCGGCCCAGCCAGCATCGGCGGTGAAAAATTCCAGGGATCCGGGTGTGTCAGCATCGAGTTGAAAGGACAGATCGATTAAGGAGGAACCAGTGAAGGCATTTCCCGGGCTGTTGCCGATGTTACAGGTAGGAGTGACGGTTTTCTCAACTATGACACTCCCTGTAGTTCGGTTGATTAGTCGTCCTCTGATGGCGCCAAAACCGCTCATATTCCAATTGCACACGCGGTAACTGAGCCTGTATTTCCCTTTTTTTAGGGTAAGAACAGTGTCGGTAGCTGTTGACCCGAACTTGGCAAAACCTTCGTTGGCATTACCGTTGATGTTGCGCACGTAAAGGCCATCGTCGAAATCACGGGGACTACCCGTGAAATGCAGGATCCGGCATCCTTGACCCAGACCAGTCAGGGGGCCGATGCGGCTGGTGGACCCATCGTAGGTTTCCCAGCCTTTGGGTAGGGTGCCGGCATTGCCTGTGAATAAGGAGGCAAAAACAGTGATTTCTGTCTCAGTGGCATCGATGGCTGCCTTGTGCTCCATCAGGTCGTTGGTGGCTGTTTTCAGGCGGCTGATGGCTGTTTCGTAGGCTGACATGTTATCGGATTGCCATTGTTTGTATTCAGTAATCAACGCTGACAAGGCACTATATTGAGCACCAGCGTACATGGGATCGGAAGCGGCCGACAGCGCAGATTGTGCCTGTCCGTAGGTGGTGGCAAACTGCGCACGGCTTTCCGTCAAGGCATTTTCCGTTTCTTTGGTGAGGATGAGGCTACCCAGTACAAAATCAGCCCAAGGAGTATCCTGCGTATAAAGATGGATAGACAGCCTGGTTGGTTGAGTAACCTGGAACCAGAGTGTTTGTTGGCTGCTTCCCGAAAAGGGATTGGACATCGTATTGCCAATGTTGCTGGTTGGCAAGAAGGTGAGGGAAGCCATTGTTGAGTCAGCGGGTAAACTACGAACCTGGCAGGTAACGTTACCACCTGTCGGCATATTCCAATTAGCGCAGGAAACCTTCAGCGTGTAGATACCAGGGTTGACCATAACGTAACCGGTGCTGGTTGTTCCACCCAGGATAGCTCGACCAGCCTTGGGTTCACCGCTTGTATTGCGCACGTATAAGCCGAAGTTGAAATCCCTCGGAGTGCCGGTCAATTGAAAAACACGGCAACCGGATGATAAACCCGATTGAAAACCAGTGCGTGTTTCGGCGCCATCATACGTCATCCATCCTGCAGGCAGTGTTCCGGCAGCCGTAAAAGCCTGAGAAAACGTATGAGCCGTTTGAGGTGCTTCAACCTTAACTGTCACGGTGGCAGAGCCCGTTTTGCCCCCGTTGTCAATGGCCATGGCCCTTATCTGATGGTTGCCGGCCGGCACGTTTTCCCAACGGAAGGTATAGGGAGCTGTGGCGGTTTTGTACAACAGGGTATTGCCATTAAAAAAAACAACGGAGTCAATGTGCCCGTCAGGATCGGTGGCTCTTACCTCAAATGTAAGGCTTTCAATGGCTGCCTGAGGGTCGGCACCCATTACCACGTAACTTGTTTCACCAACGGGTTTGGAAAAAGAAACGACAGGTTCGCTCAGGTCAAGCGCGAATTTCTTGCAGAAGTTCCAGATTTCCACACTGGTCAAAATACTGGCTGGATCCATGGAGTGCCAGTGACCCTTGCCGCCTATGGTCATCAGGACGACTTCCACGCCAGCGTCACCAGGTCCCCAATATGTCTTGGTGGCTACCGAATTGGGTAGATGGGATGGATAAGGTTTGGTTATGACGGGGGTAGTCGGGCAATTGTTTCGAGTAACCCATCCTTGAATGTAGTTGGGCAGGTTGGTGTAGGTTACCACGTCATCGGCATCACCGTGCACGTGGATGATGGGCACGGGGCGGGAGCTGGTGTAATTTGCCCCTCCCAGGGGATAACCACTCACTGGTCCGAAGGCAGCAATCTTGTCGGCAATGCGGTTCATGGCATGGTACGTGAACATGCCCCCCATGGAAAAACCGGCGAGATACACCCGATTGCGATCAATGTCATACCGATTGGCCATGGTGTCGATGATGGTCAGTACGAAGTCAATGTCCCTGGTGCCGGAAATATCCCAACTGTTACTGATGCCGTTGGGGTAAACCACCACAAAGTTGGCGGTATCGGCTACCAGTTCCCATTTGGCTTGGCCTTGCTGGTAGGCTGCATCCTGGTTCATGCCGTGCATGGAAATCAGCAAGGGTCGTTTGGGGGTTATTTTTGCCGGTTNNGTGGTGCCTACCTGGATGTTTTCAAGGGTAGCGGCAAAGGCGCTGATTGGATCGGTCAGCAATACCAATAAGGTGAGGAGTGTTGTTAGGTAAGTTGATGTGCGCATGGTCTAGATGAAGGTTAAGCATGGTTCAGCTGACAAAAATACTGGCTTACGGCTTTTCGGGACGATTCAAATGGTACAAATAGTGTCTGTTTGGTAACATCACCCTGGATTCCGTGAATTTATTGAATGTGATGGATCAAGGCAAGCTCATTGCTCAGGAATTCGACGGCCAAAGATTCCTTTTTTGGAAAACCTGTTTTTTTACCTTGAGTTAATGGAGTTTCCATATCAACCCATTAACTTTGTGTCTTTTGCCAACGAAGGTGATTAAGAGCCTCATTTTCGAGTACCTGTACCATTTGTAATGGACTTTACGTTGTCTGATAACTGGGCATTGCATCCACACTCTCTAACAAAGGATGTAGATTGCTTCATGCTTTACCCCACCATATATGGAGGCAGGTATGGTATGAACATGCCTGAAAATGATGAGTCGCTGAGAAGTAGGGCGGTCATGTCGCTGCAAGAGATGAAGGGCGTTTTTGAGGAATCCTGCCATGTCTTCGCACCTTTTTACCGTCAAATGGCGATGGCAGGACTGTATTTACCCGTTAAGGAACAGGAAGAGCACCTTTCTATTGCCTTGGAAGATGTCATAAACGCTTTTTTGCATTATCTACGAAATGATAACCAGGGTCGACCTTTCATCTTGGCCGGACACAGTCAGGGGGCGCATCTATTGCTCTTACTAATGAAGGCCTTATTCAATGATCCGGTGCTGCAATCCCTTTTGGTAGCAGCGTATATCATCGGTTATGCTGTCACCAAGGAGGACCTGGCTGAATGCCCTTGGTTGAAGGTGGCCTCTTCCGCTGATGATCTGGGACGCATTATAACCTATAATTCGCAATCAGCTACCGCTGTGGGATCACCCATACATAAGCCCGGATCGTGTTGTGTTAATCCTCTCATATGGAACCAATCAGGAGAATACGCTCCCCGTTGGAAGAATAAGGGATCCGTTTTCGTGACGGAAAACGGCTGTGCAGGTGACTCTATTCCGGGTTTTACGGATGCGTGGATTAATGAGCATGGAGCCTTGATTGTCGATCCAGTAGATACGACTGAACTCGATGTCGGATTGTTCCCGGCCGGTGTTTATCACAGGTATGATTATGCGTTTTTTTACCTGAATCTGAAGGAAAATGTCGCAAACAGGATCCAAGCCTTTTTAACGAAGCGAAACCAGTATAGTTGATCAACCAATGAAACGTACGATAATGCTGACGACCAATTTGGTGTTGATCCTGGCCCTGACGGTGTTGGTGCTGGGACTGGCTGTGACGGCCTTTTACCTAATCCGCCATTCTCAACCAGGTGGTACGATAAAGGTGGGTGAGGGGTATGTGCAGGTCGATGGTGGCAAGGTATGGTATGAGGTAACCGGAAAAGGCCTCAAGACCCCCTTGGTGTTGCTGCATGGTGGTCCTGGAGCTCCAGGATATTACCTGGAACCGATGAAAGCCCTTGGGGAAGACCGTAAACTGGTTTTTTACCATCAAATAGGCTGTGGAAAATCAGACCGAATCAGTGATACCAGCCTGATGACGGTAGACCATTACGTGGAGGAGTTGAGGACCGTCATAACCTCGCTGGGGCTGACGCGTTTTTACCTGTATGGTCAGTCTTGGGGGAGCATGTTGGGTATGGAATATTACCTGCGTTATCCGGAAGGTATCAAAGGGTTACTTTTCAGTAGTCCCTGCCTGAGTACGTCGCAGTGGTTGGCCGATACACAGCAACTGATTGAAACATTGCCGGATGCTGAACGAAAGGCCATCCAGACCTGTGAGGCCAATAAAGTATACGATGATCCGGCCTACCTCCAAGCTGTTCAGGCCTTTTACGAACGGTTTGTGGCCAGGAAAAAGCCATGGTCGCCCGAGGTGGAAAGTACGTTCACTCAGATGGGCAGCAACTACGAGTATATGTGGGGACCCAGTGAATTTTCTGCAACAGGGGAACTGGCCTCCTACGACAGAAGGGACGCCCTCAGTACCATTAACGTGCCTACCTTGTTCATCGGTGGTGAGTTTGATGAAGCGACTCCTTCGACCGTTAAGGCGTATGCCGCTAGCGTGCAAGGGGCAGAGGTGGCCATCATCAGTGGAGCCGCTCACTTGACCATGCAGGATGCGCCTTTAGAAAATAATCAGGTTATTAAAGACTTTTTACATAAACTTGACCGTAATGACTAAGCGTTAAGCGGTCTCTCATCGTTGAATCATGAATGATCGTATACTTTCGACACAACCAACCAACCGTCTGCATGTAGTAGATGCCCTGCGTGGTTTTGCCATCGTTTCCATTTTGTTGTTGCACAACATTGAACATTTCGATTTTTATTTCAGTCCCACCAACCTGCCGCTTTGGGTACAGTCGATAGATAAGGTCATCTGGGAGGTTATGTTCTTCTTGTTTGGTGGCAAGTCCTACGCCATCTTTGCCTTGTTGTTCGGATTGACCTTTTTCATCCAATCGGATAATCAAGCCAAAAAGGGTAAGGATTTCAGAGGGCGTTTTGCCTGGAGGCTCTTCCTTTTGCTGGGGTTCGGTATGATCAATTCAGCCTTTTTCGAGGGTGACATTCTTTCCATCTATGCCGTGTTGGGCTTCTGTCGGATACCTGTGGCTAAGTTGAGCAACAAAGCTGTATTCTGGATAGCCCTGGTGCTGATGCTGCAACCCTACGAGTGGTATCGGGTCATTGACGGGATGCTTAATCCGGACAAGGTATTGCCCAATCCGGCTTCGTGGGCCTATTTTGACAAGGCTGCTGCCTATATTACCGGTGACTCCTTGATTGATACATGGGCGGGCAACCTGACCAATGGTAAGTTGGCTGTTATTTACTGGACCTGGGAAATGGGCCGGGTATTCCAAAATATGGCCCTGTTTATGTTTGGCATGCTGGCTGGTCGTTTGCGGGTCTTTGAACCAACGCCAGCCGCACATCATTTCTGGCGCAAGGCCTTAATCGTGGCTGCCAGTGCTTTTTGTGTACTGTATCCGGTCAGATTATTCATAAGTGGGTGGATCGACTCTCAAGCAATCCTGCGCCCGCTTCAAACCATCGAGACTTCCATTACCAATATGGCCTTCATGGTGGTGTTGGTGTCAAGTTTCACCCTCTTGTTTCAGACGGTTAAGGGCAATCGCTTGTTGAAGGTTTTTTCTCCCATGGGTAGAATGAGCCTCTCGAATTATATCTTGCAATCCATCGTCGGTTCGTTTATTTATTATGGCTTTGGTCTAGGGTTGTACCAATACACCGGTGCCTCCTATGCCATTCTGATTGGTATTGTATTGGCTTTCCTCCAAAGCTGGTTCAGTAGCTGGTGGATGAAAAACCACAAACAAGGTCCCCTGGAAATACTCTGGCACAAAGGCACCTGGATTTAACGTGGCTTGGCATCCCATTGTTCTCTTTACGACGTTACTGTACCTCTTATTCGATCTTCGATTCCGCTCCCCTAGGC
>DOBD01000013.1 GCA_003506275.1 Bacteroidales bacterium
TAATTCTGTAAGCCAGCATCGGATTGAGCGTTACGTCCCCTATGATAAAGATCAGTACCACTGCTAAATATGGCCGGGGAGCCACCGTATAGAACTTTCAATTGGGCGTAGGCATAATTGACCAAGGTCTCAAACCCTGCGGGCGTGTTGAAGTAATCATCGGATGTCACGTTGGACTTGTTGTCAGCATCCAGAAAGTCACTGCAACTGGCCAGAGCCAACAACCCCGCTAGCGCGAAACAAGCTATTTTTTTCATATTGGTTGATTTTGCGTGTTATTGGTTAGAACTTGAGGTTGACACCCACCTGGTAGGTGACGGTACTGGGTCCACCTGCGGACAATGCTGCACCAGCCCATTCAGGATCGAAACCTTTGTATTTGGTGAAAACAAATGGATTGAGGATGTTGCCATAGATGCGCAAGGAGCTGATACCCAGCGGATCCATCCACCGCCTGGGCATGGTGTAGCCAAGGACAATGTTCTTAACCTTTACATAGGAGGCATCCACATGGTAGTTAAGACCGGTGGAGCCACCTGTCCCACCATAATAATCACCCACACCACCATTGGCCAGAGCGTCCGTTGGATAGGGATAAGAACCATAATGTGTTTCGGCTTGAACACCAACAGAACCATCACTTAACAAAACAGGCGTATTAGCGGGAATGTAGTAATCCATGTTGATGTGCATGCGTCCCCTATCATTGTAGCCTTGGAACAGACGAAGGAAGGGCGACATGACCATATACCCCTGCTTGGCATAAGCGGTAGCCGACAAATCCCAGTTCTTATACGTCAAGGCCATGGTTAAACTACCGGTCCAGTCAGGTAGAGCCTTACCGATAATGGTCTTATCATCTGCATCGATGACACCGTTCCAGTCCCTATCCTTGACGATGGGTTGGCCTTCGTACCAGCCGTAGGCCTTGTAGTAGAATTCATACGCATGGTCGAACGTGACAGTTTGTCCTTTGACGCCGTCCATAGAGGCACCACCGCTCATGAAGCCGGCGATGTCTTCAGGAAGCGTAACAGTCAAGGGTTTGTCATTCACAATACCTCCCAACTCATAGTTATAATAGACAGAGACAGGGGAGCCTACAAACCAGGCGTTACCTAAATCTTCGGTAACACCTTCTCCGTACAGCGCTTCAATGGTGTTTTTATTGAGCGCAAATCCAAAGGTGGTTTCAAAGCGTAAATCCCTCGTTTGTACATTGACGGTGTTAAGACTTAATTCAAAACCCCTGTTTCTGACTTTTCCAATGTTATCCATGACGGTTGCTCCACCCCCCGCTTCGATGGCCAATTTTCGATCGAGCAATAGATCAACCGAAAGTTTATCGTAAAGGTCAGCCGTGATATTGATACGATTATTTAAAACTGATAAATCCACACCAAGGTTCCACTCTCCCGTCTTCTCCCATCTGAGGTTTGAATTGACAATACCATTTGGTCCATATCCGTATGCCATGGTCGAACCGAACGCATAATACGCTGTCGAACTAGGTGCTGTGGCCGTTTCATAATTACCTACGTTATTATTGCCACTAATACCGTAACTCAGACGCAGCTTGAGATTATTGAGCCAGTCAGTTTTTAGGAAATCTTCTTCAGACGCCCGCCAAGCAACGGCAGCTGACGGAAAGCTACCCCACCGGTTACCCTCGGCAAACCGGGAAGAACCGTCCCAACGAATGGTTCCTGTAACCATGTATTTTCCCTTATAGGCGTAGTTTAAACGAGCGGCATATGACATCATACTGTATTCGGTGTAACCACTTTGTGGAGCAATGATGGTAGCTGCATTTCCCATGTTGTAGTAGGTAGTGTTGTTGGGAAAATCTTCTCCAAATTGGTTAAAATATTCGCTGCTATACTTGTTCAGACTGAAGAGTCCCATGGCATTCAAGCTGTGGTCATCCTTGACGAATGCATAATTTATCTGGTTGTCCCACGTGTAATCAAACATATTGGTAGACTCAACTGAGGCTCTGTCGGTTCCAGCCGAGTTTCGATCCTGAGTTTTTACACCAGCATAATAATGTTCTCTGCCTGTGTACACACTGGGGGACAAAACCGACTTGATTAGCAGGTCTTTAATAGGACTGAACTGTAGATAAATATTTCCAAGAACATGCAGTTTTTGAGCACCATTCAGGGTGTTTTCCATATCAATCAAAGGATTGATCATCGAAGAAAACTGAGCACCCGTGGAAGAGCCTAGCACGCTGGCAATACCAGACTGCAGGTACAGTTCACCATTATCATCCCTGGGAATGAAATACGGGTTGGACCAAAAGGCGTTGGAAACGGCGTTGTCACTACCAAACTCGTTGATGGTTCTGGCCAGGTTAATAGAGATGCCAGCTGTCCATTTATCCGCGATTTTAGTGTCGATGGCGGCCTTGAGGTTGAACCTGTTTTCATTATCCTTTAGGAAAATACCTTCGTCCTGCTGGTAACCCATGCCGAAATGGTAGTTGGTACCTGCCGAGGCGCCGCTGACGCTGACAAAGTGGTTTTGTTGGGTAGCTTCCTGAGTTACCATGTCCATCCAGTCATAGTAATCGCCATTGGCCATCATCTGCTCCACCTTGGAGGGAGTGTAAGCCGGGAACTTGTTCTTGTAGTAGTCCCAATGATTTTTGCCTACCATGTAGTTCCCATCGCCGTCTTTTTCAGGTACGTAATTGGTCAACAAAGTGATTTGCAGGTTGGCCGGAGTCATTTGGTAGGCCACTGATCCATCTTTACTGGCTCTGCCAATACGGGAAGTATACCTTGAAAAGCGGTACTGCATGAAGTCCATACCGTCCATGAAATCGGGTGTTCGGGCTACCCGTCGGGTACCGTAATACCCATCGTAGGAGATGGTCGGTTTAATCGTTTGTCCTCCCTGGGTCNNAACAACCCCTTGAGAAGCCCTTGATCCATAAATAGCCGTTGAGGACGCATCCTTTAAAATATCCACCCGTTCGATGTCAGCGGGGTTAAGGAATTGGATGTCACTAACCACTATCCCATCAACCACATAAAGCGGTTTTGCAATTTTTGTTATCGATTGAATACCACGAATCTGTATGTCATACCCCCCACCGGCACGGCTGCTTGTTTGAGTGATGGACACACCGGGCACGGTGCCTTGCAGGGATTCCATCATGGTGGAAGTCCCTTTGAGTGTAATGTCTTTTGGATTGACGGAACCAATGGAGCCGGTCAGGTCGGCTTTGCGCTGGGTACCGTACCCGACTACGACCACCTCATCCAAGGCTTTGGCGTCTTCAGTCATGATGAAATTGACAACGGTACGGGTGCCGACCACTTCTTCCTGATCCAGGTAGCCGATGAAACGGGCTATCAGGGTGGCGTCGTCTCTGACATTGTTGAGTGAATAAAGGCCACCGACATCGGTAATGCCGCCTGCTGTGGTGCCTTTGATGAGCACAGTGACGCCAGCCATAGGTTCGCCGTTGGTATCGACGATGCGCCCTGAGACTGTCTTTTGCGCAAAGGTTAGTGAGCAAAAGAGGCTGAACGCCAACAGCGCCATTGTTTTTCTGGCAGGATTGTTGATTTTCATACGTTGTTGTTTTTGTGTTGGTATAGAAGGAAGGTAGTAGTATGCCATTCAATACCCTGCGCCAAGGGTAACACAACAAATGTACTTTCTTTACTTGCTGATGATGTGGAATAAAAGCCGTTTTTTTCAGCAAGGTTCAGTTGTCAAAAAACAGCCATCAATCGGTCGCCAAGACTCGTTTATCAGACGTTTGGAAACGCAATGTGTAATTTTTGACGGCCATTATATTGGCCTCTAAACACCTTACTGTCAAAAATAACACCTCAATAAAAGGTTTATAACGCAAAAAAGGGAAAGGCGTTACAGCCTCCCCCTTTTGCTACATAGCTCTAGGTATTAAAGAACTACCTTGGTTGTTTTGCCAGATTGGCGAACCAGGTACAGTCCTTTCTTCAATCCGGAGATTTCGTTGGTACCTACCTGTAGTTTGAGGTTAGCCACCCTACGACCGGAAAGGTCATAAACCGAGATAACTTCTTCTTTTGTTGCCCGAATGAACAAGGAACCATTGGTTGAATAGATGCCACATTGTTCGTGGGTCGGTTTCAACGCACTGGTCGTTTTGTAAACAAAACCCATCATACCCATCTTGGAACCTTCGCTGAAGAAGTAGTAGTCAGAACCAGCTTTCACAGGTATGCTATACGATGTATAGGTCTTTGTTGTCACTAAGAATCCATTATAGTCGGTGAAAGCTGTAGAGTCTTCCACAATGTAAGAGGCTTTGTTGGCGTTGACAATAACAGCCACGTCAAGGGTACCATCATAATCCACCTCAAACTTATAGAATGCCCCAACGGTGGGAGGATTTCCGGAAGCGGAGAATTTCTTACCACCGGCATCAACCGGATTCTGCGTGCCATTGATGCTGGCCAGGTAAGTCGCTTCACCAAACGTGTTCACCGAGTCTGCAGTGCTCCACACATTGGCACCACCACCCAATGTCAAACGAATACCAAGCACTGAAGTAATCACTTGGCCGGAGGTGTATTCAGCAATTGGGTTGACCCGCCAGGAAGCTCCACCCATATCTTCAGCGGCAGTGACCACCACCTTGGAGATGTAGGCATATTCAAAGGATTGGTCGGAACTTGACAAAGCTGAACGAGCACTGGTGGGATCGGCTATCCAACGGACAAACACACTGTCTTTGCCTTCGGCAGCCTCGGGTAACTGACCGTTCAGATCGTACCACACTTGATTGAAGCTTTCGTCTGCCGGCAGCGTGATGGAAGCTACG
>DOBD01000025.1:0-2950 GCA_003506275.1 Bacteroidales bacterium
CTGATTTGTCTTGTTTGATTCGGGAAAAGGCTTCCTCATTTTTTTTCCCGTTGTTTTTACCAACTTCACGAATGCCTCAGGAATCGGCGTTTCAAACGCATGGGGTTTACCTGTAATGGGGTGTGTGAATGAGAGTACGTGTGCGTGCAGTGCCAGCCGTTTCAGCTTGGAAGCGTGCCCTCCGTATTTGAGATCGCCCACCAAAGGGTAACCGATGCTGTTCATCTGCACCCTGATCTGGTTTTTCCGGCCTGTTTCCAATTCCAGTTCAACCAAACTGTAGTTGTCCGAGCTGTCCACTACCTTATAGTGAGTCACGGCCAGGTCGCCGTCTTCAGGGTTGGGACTGGCGTAAACGATCAATGCCTTGCTTTCCCACAGGTAGGATTTGATGGTGCCTTTTCCCGTGCCGTCGCCCGTTTCCAGTTTGCCTTCCACCACAGCGACGTAGCGTCGCTGGTTAACCGCATAGCGCCAATTGTTTTGCATCAGATACTGAGCCTCTTCGCTCTTGGCAAACAGCATCAAGCCCGATGTTTCCCTGTCCAGGCGGTGTACAACAAAGATTTTGTTGCCGGGGTGTTGCTTCTTGACGTATTCGCTCAGCATACTGTAGGCTGTTTTTNNAGTTCCTTTTGCGTACCAATAGACAACAGACCAGCCGCTTTTTCAACCACCAGCAAGTGTTTATCCTCATAAACAATGGACAACATGGGCGATTCAAGGGTCGTCTTACCCTTTTCCCAGTGTATCGTCACGACGTCACCCGGATGGAGGGCGTGATCGAATTGCTTGATGACACGACCAGCCAACGTGACTTGCTGGTGGGCCAGCAGGGATTTGATGGTCGTACGGCTTTTATCGGGAAAGGAGGTTGTCAAGAAGTCCATCAACGTGCAGGCTTCCTTTACGGTGCGTTCAGAGGTGGCTTTGGGCTTGTGTGTGGGCATGAAGCAATTTTTTGCAAAGATACGGATTTAACGCTTACCATTCACGGTCGGTTTTGTATCTTCGCCGTATGAAGGAAGCCCTTGTACAATTCGTCGCCAACGACTTGCAGTTGTCGCTGGACAACGTCAGAAACACCATCAGTCTCCTGGAAGACGGAGCCACCATACCCTTTGTCAGCCGCTATCGTAAGGAACGCACAGGCGGCCTTGACGAAGTGCAGATTGAACAGATTGCCAAGGCCTACTCCACCTATCAGGACATCGATAAGCGCAAGGAAACCATCCTGAACAGCCTTGTTGAACAGGATAAGTTGACCGAGGCGCTCAAAGACCGCATTCATGCCTGTTGGCAAATGACGGAGTTGGAGGATATATACCTTCCCTACAAGCCTAAACGACAAACGAGGGCTGAATTAGCCAGGCAGAAGGGGCTGGAACCCCTGGCCAAACTAATCATGAGTCAACATCACGACGACATCGACAAGAAGGCCCTCTCCTACCTGAACGACAAGGTGGAGTCACCTGAAGACGCCATCAAGGGTGCCAAGGATATCATTGCCGAATGGGTATCCGAAAACGAGAAAGCCCGTCGCGAAGTGCGTTTCCATTTCCGAAAAACGGCCGTCCTGACGTCTACCGTGATCAAGGGCAAAGAGTTGGAAGCATTGAATTACAAAGACTATTTCGAGTTTAGTAAACCCTTGAAGTACTGCTCCTCTCACCAATACCTGGCCATTACCAGAGGCGAACGGGAAGGCTTGCTCAGGGTGGACATCAGCCCCCGCGAAGAGGCTTGTATAGAAAATCTTAACCGGTTTTTCGTCAAAGGCAACCAGCGTAGTTCCCAATTGGTCAAGGAATCCATAAACGACGCCTACAAGCGCTTGATCAAACCGTCCGTTGAGACGGAATTTGCAGCGATGACCAAAGAAAGAGCCGACGAGGAGGCTATCCGCATTTTTACCGGCAACCTCAAACAACTGCTCCTGGCTCCACCATTGGGCCAGAAAAGGGTGTTGGGGCTTGATCCTGGTTTCCGAACAGGCTGCAAACTTGTCTGCCTGGACGCTCAGGGCAAGTTGTTGCACAACGAAACCATTTACCCCCACGCCCCCGAACATGACGTGCAAGGGGCCTCCCGTAAAGTGAGCCAGTTGGTGGAAGCGTACGACATCCAGGCCATTGCCATTGGTAATGGTACCGCTTCCAGGGAAACAGAATCCTTTGTGACCAATCTACGGTTTGATAGGCCTGTACAAGTCTTTGTGGTCAGTGAAAACGGCGCGTCCATTTATTCAGCCTCCAAAGTAGCCAGGGAGGAATTTCCCGCGTACGACGTAACAGTCAGGGGTGCCGTATCCATTGCTCGTCGACTGATGGATCCGCTGGCCGAGTTGGTAAAAATTGAGCCCAAATCCATCGGTGTCGGGCAGTATCAACACGATGTAGATCCGGGCAAACTCAAGAAATCACTCGACCAAACAGTAGTCAATTGTGTGAATCAAGTCGGTGTCAATCTGAACACGGCCAGCAAGTATTTGCTGATGTACGTATCAGGACTCAATACCGCCATGGCCCAAAATATTGTGGATTACAGGGATGCCAACGGTCCCTTTTCCTCCCGAGCAGCCTTGCTCAACGTACCCCGTATTGGTCCGAAAACCTTTGAGCAAGCGGCTGGTTTCCTGCGCATTCCCGATGCCGACAACCCGCTCGACAATTCAGCTGTCCACCCTGAACGCTACGCATTGGTGGCCAGGATGGCGGCCGACCTGGGATGTGCCGTCAGCGACCTGATGGCAGACAAGGCCCTCAGAGGACGTATCAATGCGGATACCTACGTTTCCGGCGACGTAGGTAAACCCACACTGAACGACATCCTCCAGGAACTCGACAAACCAGGTCGTGACCCGCGTAAAGCCATTGAGATTTTTGAATTCGACAAGAACATTCACAAACTGGAAGACCTTAAGGAAGGAATGACGCTCAATGGTATCGTC
>DOBD01000025.1:3062-3229 GCA_003506275.1 Bacteroidales bacterium
GCGCCGTCGCCGTATTCAGCTCTCACTTAAGCTCTAAGGCCCTACAGATGCGGTAGGACGCACAATTTTGGAAAAAAAACCGGTGAAAGTTTTCTCGATTAAGGGGAAAACCGTACTTTTGCACCCGTTCTACAAAGAACCCCTGACTCCGTAGCTCAGTTGGTAGA
>DOBD01000025.1:3320-5655 GCA_003506275.1 Bacteroidales bacterium
TGTTCCGTACGGTTATAAATCAATGGAATCATTTGAAGAACGGTTTGTGGTTTAACGCTCCTTTTTTGTTACCTTTGAGAAACCCAACCAGGTTGTTGCACGAAATCGAATCCACCCGATAGCGATCGGTACCGTTTTCGTACGTTTTCGCTTTTTACGTAAAAGCCATCTAATCATGGAAAATTTAGTTGAGAACCTTCCTCCACGTTTTATTGATAAGTGGCAAGGAATAACCGATTTACTGGCCAAAATCCTTGATGTACCAGCTGCCCTGATCATGAAAACGGACAACGACTACATGGAGGTATTTCTGTCTAGTAAGTCGGAGGCCAATCCCTACCACCGTGGAGACAAAGAACAGTGGGATGGCTTATACTGCCAGACTGTTATTCAGACTCAACGTGAGCTATTGGTAGCCAATGCGTTGAAAGATCAACAGTGGATGTCAAATCCCGATATCAAACTGGGCATGATTTCCTATTATGGATTGCCCCTGAACTTTCCCAATGGCGAACCGTTTGGAACGATTTGTGTGTTGAATCAGACTGAAAACAACTATTTGGAAGAACACAAGCAACTTATACGTCAATTCAGAGACGTTATCGAACTTGATTTAGCCATCATACACTCGCTGGAAATCACGCACAATATATCCCAAAAGGAGTTGATTGATAATCTGTTGGGGCAGAATGAAAACTTAAAACGTGAGGGTTCAAAATCAAAAGCACTTGAACAGGAGCTTACACAGAGCATGGAAAAGTTCACCTTACCGGTTTCACAGTAGAAGAAGCTCTGCAACAACGTTTAGAGGATGCGTTGTCGCCTGAGTCGGTACAAGCCATTGCACACGATTTTAGCTGAGAACATATCCCTTTTTCTGAAAAATCCGAACGTGAATCAATCATTCAAGCACGAAATTCAGCAAAAATGCAAAGATGGCCAGTATCGATGGGTTGAAACCGTCACACAAGTACAATTCTCCCCTCGTGGTGAATTGGAAGTATTGGGTGTTAGCCGTTCAATAGAAGACCGCAAGAAAACCGAGCGTCAATTGAACGAAAGCCACCAACTGCTGAAGAATCTAACCGAACAAGTACCCGGCGTCTTGTTTCAATACCGGCGACACCCCGATGGTCGGCGGTATTTCCCTTACGCCTCAGACACCATCTGGGATGTCTATGAAGTGACCCACGAAGACGTCAAACACGATGCAACCAAAGCCTTTAATCGCATCCATCCAGACGACAGGGAGCGCGTGACCAACTCCATTCTTCAATCGTTTGATACGCTGGATGTCTGGACGTTTGAATACCGTGTTGTGCTACCTCAAAAAGGAATTCGCTGGTTACATGGGCAAGCAAAGCCAGAGAAGCTACCCGATGGGAGCGTGTTGTGGCACGCTTTTTCTCACCCCGCTGGAAAGCGATGCTGGGCTTTGAGGAGACTGAAATTGCCAACAGTATTGAAGAATGGAAAACCAGGATGCACCCGGAGGATGCAGAACAGTGTTATGCCGCCATAAGAAAACACTTGACGGGCGAAACAGAGACCTACGCAAACATTCACCGGCTGTTGTGCAAAAACAATACGTACCTGTGGATACTGGATAGGGGAATCATTACGGAAAGGGACATCGACGGCTCCCCTATCCGTATGATAGGTACCCATACCGATCTGACCGAACGGATGGAAATGGAAAGCGACCTCAGAAGGCTCAATGCTGACAAAGATATATTTATCAGAATGTTGGGGCACGATCTGAGAAATCCGTTTAATACCCTGATTGGCTTTTCTGATTTGTTATTGGAGCACTTACCCCACTACACACTAGAAGAAATTGAAGAGCAGGTTCAACTGATCAATCAAACATCGAAGCGTACCTTCGATTTATTGGATCAAATCCTGATCTGGGCCAAATCGCAATCAGGGCAATTGACCTTGACGATTGAAACCTTTGATTTCAAGGCTATTTGTCATGAAATTATACAATCAACAGAGCCACAGGCCAGTCGGAAAAACATCCGAATCAACGTGCTGGATACAGCGGCTGATAACCTTTCAGCTGATATTAACATTGTCAAGACTGTCCTGCGTAACCTTGTTTCAAACGCAGTGAAATACTCCCTCAGCAATGGTAGCATCACCCTCTCTGCCGAAGTTGACCAGGAGCGATGTCTCATAAAGGTTACAGACACTGGTATAGGGATGAACGAAGAGAGCCTAGCCAGGCTTTGGACCGTCAACAGCAGCTATTCAACGAAGGGAACAAACAATGAAGCAGGGACAGGCTTTGGTCTTCAACTTTGCAAAGCGCTGATTGATAAGCATGGAGGTT
>DOBD01000025.1:5728-11935 GCA_003506275.1 Bacteroidales bacterium
ACGTTTCTCAGCCAGAAACACCCCACCAAGGATGAGCAGGCAGCCGACCAGGGCAATCAGCGTGATGCGTTCCTGTATCAGGATGGCCGAAGCAACCAGAGTTACCACAGGACCCAGGTAGATGTAATTGGTAACACGCAGCACACCCAGTTTACGGGTGGCCAGGTTCCAAGCCAGAAAACACAACATGGAAGCGATCAGCCCCAGGAAAAGCAGGTTTAAGCCCACGATGGGTTGAATCAGAACATTCCAGGGCGCAGACAGGGGGTGAAAGATGAAATCGGGCAAGATGGTGAGGAGACCGTAAAAGAAGACCTTGCGGGTGATGAAAAGCGTGTCGTAACGCCCACTCAAGGACTTCAGGATGTTGCCGTAAAAAGCCCACATAAGGGCAGCCATGATGGTCAGAAAATCACCCAAGGGATTCAACTTGAGCACGACACCGCCGTTGTAGACCACCATGGCCACACCGACGAAAGCTATCAAGGAGCCTGTCATCAGGTAGCGTCCCAGGGCCTCACCACGATGGATGGCTTTGTGTATCAAGGTGGTCAGGATGGGCGCCACGCTTAGAATCAAGGATACATTGGACGCCTGTGTAAAGGTGAGGGCCGTATTCTCAAACAGAAAGTACAGCGAACCACCGGTCATGCCGGCCAGCAGCATGAGCCCTTCATCCTTGATCGACGCAGCAAACAGCCGGTTGTGGCTAAGCAGCACCAAGGGAACGTACGCCAGTGCAAAGCGGCAGAAGAAGATACTGGAAGGGCTCAATCCATGGTTTATCAAGACCTTGGTCGAGATGAATGTGATACCCCAGATGACTATGGTCACGATGGCCATCACATGATACCAGAAACGGGTGGCGGAGGGCATAACTGTCGTTCAATGGAGCACAAAAGTAGCCATTAGAATTGATCCATCGTGAAAAAAAAGCGGTTGACTGGTAGGAAACAATGAAAAAACGGCTACATTTGACCTCACCCCCACCTTAATCTTTACAATCAAACACACTTGAACCCTATGAAAAAGACCTCATTACTCCTCTGCTTGATGGGCCTCTTAGGCTTGATGGGCACTGCTGTGTATGCTCAGACACCGGCCGCCGACAAAATCCTGGGCGTCTATTCCACGTTCAACGAAGATACTGGCCTGGAAAATTCCAGGATACAAATCTTCAAGGCCACGAACGGCAAGTACTATGGAAAAATCATCTGGCTTAAAGAGCCCAATGAAAACGAAAAGCCCAAGGTGGATGACCAGAATCCGGATAAAGCGTTGCAGAACAAACCCATCATAGGATTGCAGCTGCTCAAGGCCTTTGTGTACGATGAAAAATCCGGCGAATGGAAGGATGGCTCCATCTATGATCCCGACAACGGCAAGACATATAATTGTTTCATGAAGTTGGATGGTGACAAGCACCTGAAAATCCGCGGATTTATTGGTAAGGCCTGGATGGGATTAGGACGTACCACTACCTGGACCCGATACGAATAATCAAAGCTGCAGACTGAGCCAGCGATCCGATTTTTCCTCCAACTCGACAGCCAATACTGACAACCGTTTGGCGTGCTGTTCGATTTCGTTTCCCGGGCAGGTACCTGAGCTTAAGGCGGTCTCTATGGCCGCCTTTTCTGTTTCCAGCGCTTCAATGGCTGCTTCCAGGGCTTCCAACTCACGTTGTTCCTTATAGCTCAACTTTTTGGGTTTATCAGGGGAGGCTTCTGGTTGAACAATGGATGGAATGCCTTGCTTGGCTTTCCGAGTCTCTTTGGTGGCATCCTTTTGCTTGCGTGCATCCTCTTCTTGCTTGTCCCTCCAATGCCTGTATTGGGTGTAATTACCAGGGAAATCCCTGACCTTGCCGGCCCCTTCAAAGACCAACAGGTGTTCGACAATCTTGTCCATAAAGTACCTGTCGTGAGAAACCACCAATACACAACCTTTGAAGTGCTTCAGGTAGTCTTCCAGGATATTCAACGTCAGGATATCGAGGTCGTTGGTGGGCTCGTCCAGAACCAGGAAGTTGGGATTGCGCATCAGAACCGTGCAGAGGTAAAGCCGTCGCTTTTCCCCTCCACTGAGTTTATGGACGTAATTATGTTGTGTTTCAGGCGTAAACAGGAAATGTTGGAGAAATTGCGAGGCCGACAACTTCTTGCCATCGCCCAGGCTGATTTCCTCGGCCACGTCCCTGACCACATCGATGACTTTCATCTGCTCGTTGAAAGCCAGGCCTGCCTGGCTGTAATAGGCAAAGGACACGGTTTCACCGATGTCGAAACGTCCGCTGTCGGGTTGCTCCTCGCCCATCAACATGCGTAGAAAGGTCGATTTTCCAGTGCCGTTGCGGCCAACGATGCCCACCTTTTCATACCGGGCCATGTTGTAGTAAAACTGATCGAGCAAGACCAGGTCGCCATAGGCCTTGGATACGTATGTTGCCTCTACGATCTTGGAACCCAAATAGGCTGCCTTCACGTTCAGGCGCACTTGCTCCTCCTTGCGTTTGCCGGCCACTTTATCTTCAAGGTCGTAAAAAGCGTCAATGCGCGATTTGGCCTTAGTGGCCCTGGCTTGTGGCATACGGCGCATCCAGTCCAGTTCCTTGCGAAAAAGGTTGTTGGCCCTGTCCAACTCAGCGTTGAATACATCCAACCTTTCCTGGTGTTTTTCCAGGTAGTAGGCGTAATTGCCGGCATAAGTGAATAATTGCCCCTGGTCCAACTCAAGAATAACGTTGCAGACCCTGTCCAGAAAATAGCGGTCGTGGGTCACCATAAGCAGGGTGATACCGGATCGGGTCAAGTATTGCTCCAGCCACTCCACCATATCCAAATCAAGGTGGTTGGTGGGCTCATCAAGGATCAGTAGGTCTGGTTCGGTGATCAGGGCATTGGCGAGCGCTACCCGTTTAAGCTGCCCGCCTGAAAGTTGTTCAACCGGTTGATCTACCTGAGTGATGCTGAGTTTGGTCAGAATCTGCCGAACCCTGACCTCATAGTCCCAGGCTTTGTGGTAATCCATCAGGTGCATCACCTCTTCCAGGGTCTCCCCCTCAGGCTGTGTCTTGCCGGTAGCTTCCCGCAACATCCAGGCTTCATAGCGGGATAAAGCCCGTAAAATGTCATTATCGGATAAGAAACAGGCTTCCAATACGCTCATGCCGATGGGAAAACGAGGATCCTGTTCCAGGTAGCTCACCCGCAGGCCGCGACGGTAGACCACTGTCCCGCTGTCGGCGTCTTCCCTGCCCGCCAGCACATTGAGCAAGGTGGTCTTGCCCGTGCCGTTCTTGGCTATCAAGGCCACCCGTTGGCCTTCGGACAATCCGAACGAAAGGTTTTCAAACAATACTAAATCGCCAAAGGCTTTGCCCAGGTTTTCCACCTGAAGGTAACTGATGGGATTAGCCATGGTTGCAGGGAGTTGAATGTTCGGCCTCCAGCACCTCTTTCAAATAGACGGCAGTATGGCTTTCTTGTTGATGGATCAGATCTTCAGGGGGGCCGCTGAATAGGAGTCGCCCTCCCAGTCTGCCTCCCTCAGGGCCGATATCGATGAGGTGGTCGGCCAGTTTGATCACATCCAGGTTGTGCTCGATGATGACCACGGTGTTGCCTTTGTTGACCAGGCGGTTCAGGACGGCCATCAAAACCTTAATATCTTCAAAATGCAGTCCTGTGGTGGGTTCATCCAACACGTAGAGGGTTTTGCCGGTGTCCTTTTTGGCGAGCTCTGCGGCCAGTTTGACCCGCTGGTTTTCCCCGCCCGACAAGGTGTTGGATGGTTGGCCCAAGCGCAGATAACCCAACCCGACATCCTGCAAGGTCTTGATCTTTCGGCGAATAGATGGCTGATTATCAAAGAATTCCACGGCCATATTGATGGTCATATCCAGGACATCGGCGATGGATTTACCCTTGAATCGCACCTCCAGTGTTTCCCTGTTGTAGCGTTTGCCGTGACAATCCTCGCAAGGCACCAGGACATCAGGTAGGAAATTCATTTCGATGGTCTTGTAGCCATTGCCCTTGCAGGTTTCGCAGCGGCCTCCGGTTACGTTGAAGGAAAATCGTCCCGGTTTGTAGCCCCTGATCTTGGCCTCTGGCAGGTTGACGTAGAGGTTGCGGATGTCGGAAAACACCCCCGTGTAAGTGGCCGGATTGGAGCGTGGGGTCCGCCCCAGGGGAGATTGGTCCACGTTGATGATTTTATCAATGTGTTCGATGCCTTCCAGGCTGTCATAGGTCAGCGGTTCTTGCAGGGAACGGTAGAAATGCTGACTGAGAATGGGCTGCAAGGTTTCGTTGATCAAGGATGATTTGCCGCTACCGGATACGCCCGTTACGACAATCATCTTTCCAAGAGGAAACTCTACGTCAATGTTTTTCAAGTTGTTGCCCTTGCATCCTTTAAGTAGTAGTTTATATCCGTTTCCCTGGCGGCGTTGCGTGGGAAGTTCGATGCAACGGCGGCCATTGAGGTAATCGGCCGTCAGGGTGCTGGCCTGCAACAATTCGGTGGGCGTACCGGCAAACACAATCTCTCCTCCCAACCTGCCGGCTTTCGGACCAAGGTCGATCACGTAATCCGATGCCAGCATCATTTCCTTGTCGTGTTCCACGACCACCACCGAATTGCCGTTATCCCTGAGAGCCTGGAGGGAGCGAATCAACCGTATGTTATCGCGTTGGTGCAGGCCGATGCTGGGTTCATCCAGGATGTAGAGGACATTGACCAGTTGCGACCCAATCTGGGTTGCCAGGCGAATACGTTGACTCTCACCACCAGACAGACTGGCTGAAGCCCTGTTCAAGGCCAGGTAATCCAATCCCACGTCCAGCAGGAAGCGAAGACGGGAACGTATTTCCTTCAGTATTTCCGTGGCAATGGCCAGTTGCTTGGGTGACAGGTGGCTTTCCAGGTCTTCCAACCAGGTATACAGGTCGGTCAGATCCATTTCAGCCAGTTCGGCGATGTTTTTTTCGTTCAGCCTGAAATGCAGGGCTTCCTTATTGAGGCGGCTGCCATGACAGGTGGGACAGGTGGCCGATGAAATGAACTGGGCTGCCCATTTCTGAGCGTCCGAAGGAGCGTCATCATCCTGTTGGGAGAGAATAAACTTAATCACTCCTTCAAATTCAACAAAATAATTGGATCGTCCCAGTGAGTGGTTTTTGATGTTCAATCGATCATCCGATCCGTTGAGGATGTCGTCCATCGCCTCCTCAGGTAAGTCCTCGATGGGTGTCTTGAGCGTAAAGCCGTGTTTCTCGGCAATAGCCTCCAGTTGCCAGAATAACAGCACGTCCTTGTACTTGCCGATGGGAACAATGCCACCGTTGTGAATGGACAGGTGCTTGTCCGGAATGATTTTATCGATGTCCACCACATTGACAACCCCCAGTCCCTTACAGCGGGGACACATGCCCTGGGGTGCATTAAACGAAAAGTTGTTGGGCGCCGGCTCGCTGTACGACAATCCTGTCGTGGGGCACATCAGGTGCCGGCTAAAATAACGCGGCTGCAAAAGGATGGCATCCTTTTGAGGGATGGCATCCTTTTCGAGGACCATGATGACACCGTCGCCCTTGTCCATGGCCAATCGGAGGCTATCCTTGAGGCGTTTGGTGTCTTTTTCCGTAACTTCCAGCTTATCAATCACCACTTCGACGTCGTGATTCTTGTAGCGATCCAGGCGCAACCCGGGAAGGATTTCACGTAGCTCTCCGTCCACCCGAACGTTTAGAAAGCCCTTTTTTCGCAGGGTCTCAAACAATTCCTTGTAATGCCCTTTACGAGAGCGGACCACCGGGGCCAGCAGGAAAATGCGCTTGCCTTCGTAATCCTTCAGGATCAAGTCGAGGATTTGCTGTTCGGTGTACCGCACCATCTTCTCCCCCGTTGCGTGCGAATACGCATCGCCAGCTCTGGCAAAAAGCAACCGCAGAAAATCATAGACTTCGGTGGTTGTACCCACAGTGGAACGAGGATTGCGGTTGGTCGATTTCTGTTCGATGGCGATTACGGGGCTCAGCCCTGTGATGTTGTCGACATCTGGACGTTCCAGGTTGCCCAGGTAATGCCTGGCGTACGAAGAAAAGGTTTCGATGTAACGACGTTGGCCTTCAGCAAACAAGGTGTCGAAAGCCAGGGAGGATTTCCCGCTGCCACTCAAGCCGGTGAAAACCACCAGTTGGT
>DOBD01000103.1 GCA_003506275.1 Bacteroidales bacterium
TGCCGATTTGTTCCAGCATGTGGTTGAAGAAGCCCAACCCTGTCTCAATATCGGTGCGTCCGTTGCCGTCAAGGTTGACTTCGATATGGATGGCTGTTTCATGGGTCGTACGGTTAACTGCAGCCTTTCTACCGCCACCAAAGAGGAAAGCTGATACGTCATCCCAGTCGGGCGTAACCAGGGCGCAAACGGCCTCAAAACCCTCGGCTTTCACCCTGGCTGCCATGGGGCTATCTGGCTTTTGAAGTAAAATGGCCTTGCAACCCAGATTGGCTGCCAGCTTGACATCGGTGAGGCGATCACCAATGACAAAGGAACCCGCCAGGTCGTATGCCTCGTCGAAGTAGGCATGCAGCATACCGATGCCTGGTTTTCGGGTGGGTGCGTTGTCCTCCTTGCGGGTTTTGTCAATGTGTATGGCATCAAACTCAATGCCTTCATTGGCCAGCGATGTCAGGATTTTTTTCTGGATGGGCCAGAAGCGTTCTTCCGGATAGTCCGTTGATCCCAGGCCATCCTGGTTCGTCACCATGACAAATCTGAAATCGGTTTTGCTGCGCAGGAAATGCAGGTTTCTGAACACACCCGGGTAAAATTCCAGTTGCTCAAGGGTGTCAATCTGATACGTAACAGGGGGTTCAATGACCAGGGTACCGTCCCTGTCGATGAACAGGAGGCGTTGCCCCTTGCCTTGGTCGGTGTTTGGTTGGCTCATGATGCGTTAGGCGTTGAATGGATATGTAATCAGTTTCGTTCAGTGCTGGCGTCAAGACTCAGGCATAGGCGGCCAGTGCGTCCAGCAGTTGCTTGTTTTCCTCCGATGTACCAACGGTGATGCGCAGGCAGCCTTCACAAAGGGAAACGGTGTGCCTGTTTCTGACCACGATGCCTTTGTCTACCAGGTAAGTGTAGACGGCGTTGGGATTGTCCACCTTGACCAGCACAAAGTTGGCATCAGAGGGGTAAACCGTTTTGATCAGGGGCAGCCGACCCAAGCCTTGGGCCAGCACAGACCGTTCAGCCAGCAGCATGGCCACCCATTGACGGGTGCGATCTGCTTGATCGAGGGCCTCAAATACAAACCGTTGAGTCAACAAGTTGATGTTGTAGGGGTACTTCACTGTGTTGAAATACCGGATGATGGTCGGGTCGGCAAAGGCCATGCCCAACCGGACAGAGGCCATGCCCCACGCTTTGGAAAACGTTTGCAACACAATCAGATGGGGGTATTCGTCCAGCAGACTCAAATAGCTGGGTCTGTCGGCAAAGTCCACATAGGCTTCGTCAATGACAGTAATACCCTTGAACGTGTCGAGTACCCTTTTCACGGCTTCGGCTTCCAGGTCATTGCCTGTGGGGTTGTTGGGCGAGCAGAGGAAGATGACTTTGGTGTGTTCGTCGACAGCGGCCAGCAAACGTGTGGCGTCCAGGCTGAAATCCGGGTTCAGGTGTACAGTCTTGTACGACACGTTGTTGATATCGGCACTGACCCTGTACATCCCATAAGTAGGATCGATGGCGACCACATTGTCTCGGCCTGGCTCGCAGAAAACCCTGAAAATCAAATCGATGGGTTCATCGCTGCCGTTTCCGAAAAACAGCCGGTCAGCCCCTACCCCCTTCAAGGCAGCCACCCGTTGTTTCAAACTGCGTTGTAAGGGGTCGGGATAGCGGTTATAGGGATTGTTCAAAGGGTTTTCGTTGGCGTCCAAAAAGACGGAGGCATCCCCCTGAAACTCATCACGGGCTGACGAATAGGGTTTGAGGTGTAGGATGTTAGGTCTGACTAAATCGGTTAGTTTCATGGGATCTCAGGGTAAAATTATTTCAGGGAGTTGAGGCGCAGGGTGACGGCTTGTTTGTGGGCGTCCAGCGACTCGGCCTCTGCCATGGTTTCAATGGCCGGGCCTATGGTGCGCAATCCTTCAGGTGTAATGGATTGGTATGTGATGCGTTTGCGGAAGCTATCCAGGTTGACACCACTGTATGCCTTGGCGTAGCCGTTGGTAGGAAGGGTATGATTGGTGCCTGAGGCGTAATCGCCGGCGCTTTCCGGTGTCAGGTGGCCGAGGAAGATGGAACCAGCGTTGGTGATGCGTTCAGCCAGTTCCTCCGGCTTTTCCACCGCCAGGATAAGGTGTTCCGGTGCGTAGGCATTGGTTGCCCTGATGGCTACTTCCAACGATTCGACAACGATCAGTCGACTGTTTTCCAGCGCTTTGATCGCCACCTCTTTACGCGGTAACGTAGCCAGTTGGCGTTCCACTTCTATCGCCACCTTGTCGGCCAAATCGGCAGCTGTGGTGATCAGGATGGCCTGGCTGTCGGCTCCGTGTTCGGCTTGAGAGAGTAGATCCGAGGCTACAAATACCGGGTTGGCGCTTTCGTCAGCGAGTACTTCCACTTCCGAGGGACCTGCCGGCATGTCGATGGCCACTTCGTGGAGGCTGACCCATTGTTTGGCCGCTGTCACGTATTGGTTGCCCGGTCCATATATCTTATAGACCTTGGGGATGGTCTCGGTACCGTATGCCATGGCGGCGATAGCTTGAGCACCACCGACCTTGAACACCTGACGTACACCGGCCACTTTGGCAGCGTACAGCACAGCAGGATGCACCTTGCCGTCCTTACCCGGAGGGGTGCAGAGGATAATCTCTTCACAGCCGGCCAATTTAGCCGGAATAGCCAGCATCAGAACAGTGGAAAACAGGGGTGCCGTCCCACCGGGTATGTACAAGCCCACTCGTTCGATGGGCAGGGACTTTTGCCAACAGGTCACTCCATCGGCTGTTTTCACCACAGGCAGTGGCTGGTCCTGTGCGGCATGAAAGGCGGTGATGGTCCCTTTGGCCAGGTTGATGGCTTGCTTCAATTCAAATGATATAAATTGCTCACAATCATCAAATTCCTGGTTGCTGACAGCTAATTCATCGAGGGCCACTCCATCAAAGCGGAGACCAAAGGCACGCAAGGCTTCATCACCTTGCGAGCTGACAGCTTCAAGGATGGGGCGAACCGTATCAAACAGGCTTTCGGCTGTTTGCACAGGTCTGGCCAAGCATGCTGGCCATTCAGCGGCTTTCGGATAGTTGATGCGCTTCATCGGTTCAAAGGATCATTTTTTCAATGGGAAGGACCAAAATACCCTCGGCACCAAGGTTTTTCAATTGGCCGATGATTTCCCAAAAACGCTTTTCGTCAATGACGGCGTGCAAGGAACTCCAACCCTCATTGGCCAGGGGCATGATGGTGGGGCTTTTCATGCCTGGCAGGGTGTTCACAATGGCCTGAATGCTGTCGTTGGGTACGTTCATCAGCACGTATTTTTTGTTATCAGCCTGTTGGACGGCCTGAATGCGGAACAATAATTCATCCAACACTTCCTGCTTCTCCGGTGTCAAGGCGTTGTGACCGATAAGCAGGGCTTCCGATTGCATGACCACTTCCACTTCTTTCAACTGATTGCTTACCAGGGTACTGCCTGAGCTGACAATGTCGAAAATACAATCGGCCAAGCCGATACCAGGGGCTATTTCTACCGAACCAGTGATGGTGTGTATCTCAGCGTTGACGCCCTTTTCCTCAAGAAACTCGCGCAGAATAATCGGGTATGAGGTGGCTATCTTCTTGCCGTTCAACCATTCCGGGCCAGTATAGTCGATGGTCTTTGGTAGCGCGATAGACAGTCGGCACTTACTGAAGCCCAGTCGTTTGATGATGCAGGCATCTTCTTTCTTTTCCCTGAACTCATTCTCCCCCACGACGCCGACATCAGCCACACCGGTGGCTACGGATTGAGGGATGTCGTCGTCCCTGAGAAAGAGTATTTCCAACGGAAAATTTCTGGATGGTACCAACAACGTGCGTTTGTCGGAAACCAATTTGATGCCGGCCTCCTGCAACAAGAGCATGGTGTCTTCGTTCAGACGGCCTTTGGATTGAACAGCGATACGTAACATTGTATTGATTTGTTGATTAATGGCATAAAAAAAGGCTCACCGGTGTAAAAACGGCAAGCCCACTTGAATATCCACGACCCTTTCAGCCAACCGTTTAACGTCCAGCGTAATGATGGTGACCGTAGTGAGTGAGGCGTCGTGTCATACTGTTTCTGATTGACCCTGCAAATGTACACAAATATTCGGATTATGCCAACCCTTTGTCAAAAACAGACCGGAGCCCTCAAAAAAAGGCGTTTTGTACACCGATTTGGTTAAAAAAGGCCAAAAGTGAACTATCCGTGGCCATTTTTGTTAATCCTAAGGCTGTTAAGCGGGCTTTTTGTCCTTAAAATCCCGTATTTTTGCAGCTTAAAATACATAACCCTCATGGCAAAACCAAGCGTCAACACATTACAGGCTCTCCTGGCAAACAGTGTTACTACCTATGGCGACAAAATCGCCTATACATACGGAGATGAACAACAGGTGTCCTATAACCAGCTGGGACAACAGGCGGCCGAACTAAGGTACTACCTGGCCACACATGGCATCAGCCGTCATGACAAGGTGGCCTTGATTAGCGAGAATATGCCCAATTGGGGTATCGCCTATTATGCACTGGGGTCCATGGGTGTGGTCATCGTACCCGTCCTGGTGGATTTTTCCGCTGCAGAAATGAATACCGTTCTCCGACATGCCGAAGTCAAGGCTTTGATCGTCTCTGACAAGGTGTTGAATAAACTCGAAAAAGACGCGGTAGTCCTTCCTGAGCTTACGTTGTCCATCCACTCTTTTACCAACCTTAAAACCGGCGAATCCATTCATGATGTCTGGCAAGCTGCCGGTGAACAAGCCAAGGCCTGGGAACCCGAAACCGTAGAGCCGGATGATTTAGCCTGCATCATCTATACTTCGGGAACCACCGGACGATCCAAGGGGGTAATGCTAACACATAACAACCTGATTTGGGATGCCGATACCTGCCGCACCTTGTACCCTGTTGCCGATGACGATGTTTCCATTTCTGTCTTGCCACTGGCTCACACGTACGAGTGTACATTGGGATTGATCCTGGGCACCATGAATGGCAGTACAACCCATTACATCGACAAGGCACCGACGGCCAACGTGCTGATGCCTTTGTTCAGGAAGCACCGACCCACCATGATGCTGACGGTGCCCTTGATCATTGAAAAAATATTCAGGGCCGGTGTGAAGTCCAAATTCACCAAATCTCCCGTGATGCGTTTTCTGTATGGCATCAGACCCATTCAATACCTGTTGCACAAGGTAGCTGGCAAGAAACTCAAACGAGTTTTCGGTGGTCATCTACGTTTCTTCGGGATTGGTGGCGCCGCCGTTTCTCCCGAAGTGGAGCGTTTCCTCAGGGACGCCAAGTTCCCCTATTCCTGCGGCTACGGCTTGACGGAAACCTCCCCCATGCTGTGTGGTCTGCCCGTCGACAAAACCAAGTACCGCTCCGTTGGTCCACCGATGGTAGGCATTGAATACAAGCTTGTCGATGTTAACCCCCACACTGGTGAAGGTGAATTGGTGGTCAAAGGCCCCAATGTCATGAAAGGGTACTACAAGGATCCTGAATCCACTGCGAGTGTGTTGAGCCCTGATGGATGGTTCAGGACGGGTGACCTGGCCGTTGTAGACAAAAAAAACAACGTCACGTTGAAAGGCCGCAGTAAAAACATGATTCTGGGCGCCAGTGGCGAAAACATATACCCGGAAGAAATTGAGGCAGTGATCAACGAAATGGACAGTGTTGTCGAGTCCGTTGTCTATCAAAACAAGGGCCGTTTGGTGGCCAGTGTTTATTTGAATGCGGAAGAATTTGCCAAAAAATACCATGATCTGATTTCTTCGGCACACAATTACCAGGAAGAATTGAAAAAGCGCATGGACGCTTATTTGAAAGAGCTTAAGATCAAGGTAAATCAAATGGTGAGCCGTCATTCTCAACTAAACGACGTGGAACTCAGGCAGGAGCCCTTTGAAAAAACCGCTACCATGAAAATCAAGCGGTTCATGATCAACAAAGATAAAAACCAGGATGCCGACAGGCAGGCTGATGTCAAAGCTTGATTTGAGGCGAACATCTTGCCCATCACCTTGTATACCAGTGTAACATCATCAAAAGGGGTCTCTTCGGTGGCTCCCTTCACGGTAAGGCATAAAGCCCTGGCAGTTTCAATATCCATGGTGGCTGGATTTTTTGCGCAAGATACAAGGAAAAGTGGCTAATAAGCGTATTTTTGCAGGTATTTATTACCCATTTACCGTCCTATGAACACCAACGAACGCTCATCCATGAAATCCAAGAAAGGCCTTCTTACAAGACTGGCGATGCTTTCCATCCTGGCATTCCAGGTCATGACAGGCCAGCTGTACGCTCAAAAAGCACCCGTAGGCAACGATTCGTCTACTCCCTTGCACTTGTTGACTCCTGATTACCCCACCCCTTATGGTGTGCCTGACGCAGTGGCCGTTAAAGCCACACTGGACAGGGTTTTGACCTATCTGGATGCCACCACACCACCTACACTTGAAAACAAGCGCAGCAAGCAACCGATAGATGGCTTGGATGCCATTGATGCCCAGACCCAATTGGTTCGGGGTGATTTCAGGTTGGCCTCCTATGAATGGGGTGTGACCTACTCAGCCATGCTGAGGGCTGGTGTCATAACAGGCGACCAGGCTTATACCCATTACGTGACCAAGCGCCTGGATTTTCTGTCTACCATCGCACCAGGCTTTGACGCCCTGCTCAAGAAAGAAACCGCGAACGTAGATCCGCAAATGCGGCAAATCCTGCGTCCTCACGCCCTGGATGATGCCGGAGCGGTATGTGCCGCCATGATTCGTACGGCTTTGCTAACGGATAGAAAATCTCAGTACGCCTGGCTGATTGACAATTACATGGATTTCATTCTCACTAAGGAATACCGTTTGGCCGACGGTCAATTTGCCAGGAATCGTCCGTTTATTAACACCGTGTGGCTGGACGATATGTACATGAGCCTGCCTGCCTTGGTAGAATATGCCAGGTACACCGGTGACCCTCGTTATGTTGATCAAGCAGCCAGACAGGTCTTGCTCTTCAAAGAAAAGATGTTTGTCCCCTCCAAGGGATTGTTCAGGCATGGTTGGGTTCAGGACATGGACCCCCACCCCGCTTTTTTCTGGGGACGCGCCAATGGCTGGGCCATTCTGACGCTCAGTGATGTATTGGACGTATTGCCTGCTCAACACCCTGATCGTCCTGCTATCCTTCAGCTTTTCCGTACGCATGCGGAAGCCTTGGCTGCTCTTCAGGGAGGTTTTGGCTTTTGGCATCAACTCCTGGATAAACCGGATTCCTACCTGGAAACCTCCTGTACAGCGATTTACACCTATTGTATGGCTCCTG
>DOBD01000272.1 GCA_003506275.1 Bacteroidales bacterium
GATCCCTCACTATCTATCGATAGTCTGTTAACATCAAATGATGAGTACGCCAGTTTTTTTGTGGTTAGGCATGACACAGTCTTCAGCGCAGTACAATTGAAGCAAGATGACGGAAACTGGCGTTGGTCATCATGTGGTGTTACGGATATGGCTTTGTCTGATGCTATATCTGAGCGGTTAAGGAAGGGCCAACGTGTATTTTTCGTAGATGACGGGAGCCGTGCCTATTTAGTTTTTAAGGAAGCCAACGAATTAATATATGTCGGTAATGAGGGCTACACCATACCGTTTCGTAAACGACTGCTTCAGGAGGTTGATTGGTGGGTAAAACGCGGGATGCCGGAGTAGCATTGTTGATTGATAAAAAACAAACAGGTATACGTATGAAAAAGTTACAAAAAAAGGCTACCTTTTCGGGTAGCCTTTTTTTGTGGAGCTTGCAGATGGTTAACCACGCTTGCCCATGCCTATGGACTGTTGGCCTAGGTTTTGCAGGCCTTTACCGTTGCGCTGTTTGGTTTGTTTACCGAAACCTTTGCCCTGTTGGAAACCTTTGCCCTGTTGGAGGCCATTGCCTTGTTGAATACCCTGGCGACTTTGGCCTTGCCTGGCATCGGAGAAAGCATTGGCGTTGTGACGGTAGAAGCCCCTGCCATTCAGGTGCCGTGGGTTGTCCCGGTGGTTGGTCCGTTCGGCAATAAGGTAGGTGTATTTTTCCTTTTGGTAGCCTTTGAGGACGGAGGTGATGTCTTTGGTCAGCCCTTCGTCGAATGGTTTACCGGCGTAGGAGCGGTGGATTTTCAACACCTTCAAGGCTTGCTTGTCCGTAAGGTCAAGGGCTTTGACCAATCGTTCGGTTTGAGCGAAGGCGCTGCGTTCGGGAGAGAGAGCGGCTGCGTTAAATGACGAAGCGTTGAAGGCACCCATCCTGATGGCGGCGCGGGCTTGGGGTTGCCTTTGAACCTTAACGGCGATGCGAGCGGAGGGCCTGGCGTCTGCCTTGGGTGCGTTGGTGTGGAAACGGGCGGCGGGTTGAGCCAACAGGCTGCCACTGACGGTCAATAAAGCGACTACGAGAAGAGACATGTTTGTTTTCATAAGGCGAAATAGTTTTGGGGGTTAGTGTTTGTTTGTCTTGTTATCTCTTGGAATCAAATCGGCCTCCTTTGTTTAATGGCTGGTGCGTCAATAGACTGATATTTAAGGTTTAATAGGACTTTGCGACCCGTGTTTTCCGTTCACCGATGATTTTGCTTCTTTGCCCCCTGTCAGGCAAACCTGCCTTTTATCTTGACGCTGCCTTCCAAAAAATATGTACTTTTACGCCCTGAATCCGGCTGATTGACCGGACACTAACATAAAGCCTTCATACAGACATGGGAGCAATCAAATGGATAGGTGGCGTGATCGGCTGGGCCACCGGCGGCATTCTGGGTAGCATCATCGGCTATACAGTGGGGTCACTTATCGATGGAGCCGTCAGCAAATCACCTTCCCAGGGGAGCGATAGTTATGCCGGTGAGCCGGGACGTCGCCAACGACCGGTCACGATGGAAGGCGATTTTGGTGTGAGCTTGCTGGTGTTGTCGGCTGCCGTGATGCGTTCCGACAAGAAGGTGGTTAAGGCCGAACTCGATTTTGTCAAGGCTTTCTTTGTGCGTAATTTTGGTGAGGTAAAGGCCAGGCAGTACATCCTCATGCTTCGTGACCTGCTCAATCAGCCCTACGATTTGAGGGGCGTTTGCCAGCAAATCAGGCAGTTCATGGACCATGCTTCAAGGACCCAGTTGGTGCATTACCTCTACGGCATTTCCATGAGCGACGGGCAGGCGCATGCCAGTGAATTGGAACAGATTCGCCTTATTACCAGCTGGCTGGGTATCTCGACTGCCGACCATGAATCCATCAAGGCGATGTTTGTCAAGGATGAACTGAGCGCCTACAAGATCCTGGAAATTTCCAAGGACGCCACCGATGAGGAGGTTAAGAAGGCCTACAAGAAGATGGCTGTCAAATACCACCCGGACAAGGTTTCCCACCTGGGTGAGGATGTGCAGAAGGCGGCCAATGAGAAATTCAAGGAGGTGAATCAGGCTTACGAATCCATTAAAAAACAGCGGGGTATGAATTGATTTGTTGCTTTTTTTCAAAAAAAGTGGCGAATTAGTTGTTCAATTGATTTTCTCCCCGTACTTTTGTGCCCAAACAACGATACTCGACTATGAATTCTATCATGCGTACCAATTGGTGGTGGCTCCGTAAACTTCAACAACGATGGTGAGGTAAGGAACCCGTGTACGCATATCAAATATCGAACAATAAGGCCTGTTGAACTCACAACAGGCCTTTTTTTTCGCCTTTTTTTCTACCAGCACGACACGGAACCCCTGTCAATCACCGCTGTACCACACCAACAACACAATCATCACAAACATAGTTTAAACCATGTACCAAGTTAATGAAAATGGCTATTACGGCGAATTCGGAGGGGCCTATGTGCCTGAAATCCTCCACGGCCACGTCGAACACCTGCGCACCAGCTACCTGGCTATCATGCAAGAGCCTGTTTTTCAGGCAGAGGTAGACCAACTGCTCCGCGATTACGTGGGCAGGCCGTCTCCCCTGTACCAAGCTGACCGGCTTTCGGAGCGTTACGGCTGCACCGTGTACCTGAAGCGCGAAGACCTCAACCACACCGGCGCCCATAAGATCAACAACACCATCGGCCAGATTGTCCTGGCCAAACGCCTGGGCAAGACCAGGATCATCGCTGAGACAGGTGCCGGTCAACACGGCGTGGCTACGGCGACGGTCTGTGCGTTGATGAACCTGGATTGCGTGGTGTACATGGGTAAGACCGATGTGGAACGTCAGGCACTCAATGTGCAGAAAATGAAGATGCTGGGGGCGACTGTCGTGCCTGTCACCTCGGGCAACATGACCCTGAAAGATGCCACCAACGAAGCCCTGCGCGACTGGTGCTGTAACCCGGCTGACACCTTCTACGTGATTGGCAGTACGGTGGGACCACATCCTTACCCCGATATGGTGGCGCGTTTCCAGTCGGTCATCAGCCGGGAAATGAAGGCCCAACTTTTAGAGAAAGAGGGCAGGGACTACCCCGATTACCTGATTGCCTGCGTGGGCGGTGGCAGTAACGCGGCCGGCTCCTTCTACCATTACCTGGATGAAACACGCACCAAACTGGTGGCTGTGGAAGCCGCCGGTAAAGGGTTGGAAACGGAAGACACAGCGGCTTCCCTGCAACTGGGACGGCTGGGGATCCTGCATGGTTCCAAAAGCCTGATCATGCAGACGGAGGATGGACAGATCATCGAACCCTATTCCATTTCAGCCGGCCTGGATTACCCCGGAGTGGGGCCCATCCACGCCAACCTCTACCGTTGTGGCCGTCTTCAGGTGTTGGCCGCTACCGACGATCAGGCCTTGGCTGCAGCGACCGAATTGACCAGGCTGGAAGGCATTATCCCAGCCCTGGAAAGCGCTCACGCCCTGGCCGCACTGCCTCAACTATCTTTCAAGCCCAACGACGTCGTGGTGATTACCCTGTCGGGTCGGGGCGACAAAGACATGGATACCTACATTGCTCACTTCAACCAGACTGCCTTATGAACTATCCCATCAACACCCTTTCCCGAAAACTGTTGGCCGACCTGCAGACGCCAGTAAGCATGTATTTGAAAATAAGGGATGTGTATCCTTATTCGGCCCTCCTTGAAAGTTCCGACTACCACGGTGGCGAAAACAGTTATTCCTTCATCGGGTTCAAACCCGTCGCTGAGTTTCGACTGGAAAACGGGGTCATATCCGAACGTTTTCCCGATGGCCAGCTGGTTGAAACCAAGGTGACAAACGGCATCAAGGTGCCCGACCGTTTTCAGGCCTTTGTGGCCTCATTTCCTGTGAAGAACGATGCCAATAGCTTGGGCTTCAATGGGCTGTTCGGGTATACGTCGTTCGAGTCCGTGCGTTATTTTGACGACGTGAACCTGCAACCGTCAGCCCCCGATCCGGCTGATATTCCCGACATTCGGTACATTCTGTATCGCTTCATCATCGGCATCAACCACCACAAAAACGAATTGACCCTGGTGGAAAACCTGTTTGAAGGGGAGGAGAGCGAGATGGGTGAGGTGTTGGCCTTGTTGGACAACCGTAACTTTGCCTCCTACGATTTCAGCCTGTCCGGTCCCGAGGCGTCGGCCATCAGTGATCAGGCGTACATGGACATGGTCACCACGGGTAAACGGCATTGTTACCGCGGCGACACGTTCCAGCTAGTGCTGTCGCGCCGATACTCCCAGGGCTATGTGGGCGATGACTTCAAGGCATACAGGGCGCTGCGTTCCATCAATCCCTCGCCGTATTTGTTCTACTTCGACTTTGGTTCGTACCGCATTTTCGGTTCGTCGCCCGAAGCCCACCTGGTGGTCAAGAAGCAGAAAGCCTACATCGACCCCATTGCCGGTACGTTCCGCCGGACGGGTGATGATGAGAAAGACCTGCAGTTGGCCGAGGAACTGCGGCGCGACCCCAAGGAAAACGCCGAACANNGATGATGAAAAAGACAAGCAACTTGCCGAGCAACTGCTGCATGACCCCAAGGAAAACGCCGAACATGTGATGTTGGTCGACCTGGCCCGCAACGACCTGAGCCGCAATGCGAAAAACGTGAAGCTGGAAATCTTCAAGGAAATCCAGTATTATTCCCACGTCCTGCACATGGTGTCCAGGGTGAGTGGTGAAATTGAGCCGGGCACCAACGTGTTCAAGTTGTTTGCCGATACGTTCCCGGCCGGTACCCTGTCGGGGGCGCCCAAGGTGAAGGCCCTGGAACTGATCAGCCGCATTGAGGGCAAAGCCAGGGGTTTCTACGGGGGATGCATTGGATACATCGGCCTCAACGGCGATTTCAACCAGGCCATCACCATCCGTTCCTTCCTGAGCAAGAACAATACGCTCTACTACCAGGCCGGCGCTGGCATTGTGGCCAAGTCGGTGGAGACCAGCGAACTGCAGGAGGTAAAGAACAAGCTGGCAGCCCTCAAGCAGGCGTTGGATCTGGCTGTCACCCTTAAAAATTGANNGCAACCTTAAGGTGCTGGTGTTTGACAACTATGACTCATTCACCTACAACCTGGTGCACGCCCTCAAGGAACTGGGGGTGACCAACCTGGATGTGGTGCGTAACGATAAGCTTAACCTGGACGAGGCAGCGGTCTACGACAAGATCGTGCTTTCACCGGGGCCAGGTGTGCCCTCGGAGGCTGGTTTGCTCCTGCCGTTGATCCATCGGTACGCGCCCACCAAGGACATCCTGGGGGTCTGCCTGGGTCATCAGGCGTTGGGTGAGGCCTTCGGGGCCACCCTGGTCAACCTGGGCGACGTACATCACGGGCTGTCTGAATCGGTGCATACCGTGGCGTATGATCCCCTGTTTGCCGGTCTGCCTGCGTCCTTTGAAGTGGGGCGTTACCATTCCTGGATCGTCGCCGCCGAAGGGTTGCCCGATTGCTTCGAGGTGACCAGCCTGGACGACGAGGGGCAAATCATGTCGATGCGCCACAAGACCTTGCGGCTGCACGGCGTGCAGTTTCACCCGGAATCCGTGCTGACCCCTNNTTTGAGTATCCTCAGCAACTGGTTGTTGTTGAACGATTGACGGTAGACTGTTTGGTTTCATTCATCGTTTTATCCATCGTTCCACACATGTTTTTAATTATCGATTAATCCATTGTCCCTTATATGCGTTTTTTATGAAGCAACTACTAAACAGGCTTTTTGAGCACCAATACCTCACCGCCGACGAGGCTGCCGCCGTGTTGATCAACATTGGCCGTGGGCAGTACAACGAACAACAACTGGCCGCTTTCATCAGCGTCTTCCTCATGCGCAGCATCACCATTGACGAACTGGCCGGTTTTCAACATGCTTTGCTGGAGATGGCCACCCCTGTTGATTTATCGGCCTTCGATCCCATCGACATCGTGGGAACGGGAGGGGATGACAAGAATACCTTCAACATTTCTACCCTCAGTTGTCTGGTCATGGCCGGTGCCGGTTACAAGGTTTGCAAGCACGGCAATTACGGGGCTACCTCTGTGTCGGGTTCCTCCAATGTGATGGAACAGCACGGGGTTGTGTTTACCACCAATGTCGATGCCTTGAAACGGAGTATCGATACCTGCAACCTGGCCTACTTGCACGCCCCCTTGTTTAACCCGGCCATGAAGACGGTGGCGCCGGTGCGCAAGGCGTTGGGTGTACGGACGTTTTTTAATTTGCTGGGGCCGCTGGTCAATCCGTCCCGTCCAAAAAAACAATGCCTGGGGGTCTACAACTTGAAGATGGCCCGCCTGTATGAATACACCTACCAACAGACAGGGGTGGACTTTGCCATCATCCACAGCCTGGATGGCTACGATGAACTGTCGTTGACCGGCGATATGAAGATTGTGCGCAACAACGGCGAAATCGTGGTCAAGCCGGCTGGTCTTGGTTTTGACCCGGTGGATCCTGCCGCGTTGTATGGAGGCGCCAGCGTTCAGGAAGCCGCAGCGCTGTTTGATCGCGTATTGGAAAATCGTTGTACGGAAGAACAAAAGAACGTGGTGTTGGCCAATACGGCCGTCGCCATTCAAGTGGCCGACCCGGGCAAGTCGTTCGAGGCGGCCGTACAGGTGGCCAGGGAATCGCTGGAGAGTGGCAGCGCCCTGGCCAACTTCCGTCGTTTTGTTGAACTCAACCAAGGATGACCGATGACACCGATAGACAC
>DOBD01000293.1 GCA_003506275.1 Bacteroidales bacterium
ACGATGGAATAAATCTTTTCCTTATCAGACCGGATATACGATACATCAGGCATCAGCAAGGCCGGACGCTGAAATTCAAGCTGTTTGATGAAAGCATCTTGCCTGAACAAGCCGTAGCAGTTGAGCAACACCTCATTCATGTCGAAAGCCGACTGGTTGACGACAGCCTGCCCTGACTCAATTTTAGAAATATCCACAATATCGTTGAGAGTNNGACAACAACCTGTCACCATTGCTCCGAACAATGTCGAGGTACTCCGTCTTCTCGGCATCAGACAAGTTGTCTTCCTGCAACAAGGAAATAAAGCCGATGATGCTGTTCATAGGCGTACGGATTTCATGNNCTCATATTGGCCAGAAACGCCGATTTCAACCGATCGCTCTCCTCCGCCTTCAGCCGGGCTACCTGGAGTTCTTCCTGTTGCCTCACTTCTTTGGTAATATCCTGGATCATCAACAAACGGCTACCCTTTACAGAAGCGATGGGCTGACGTTCGATACTGTAGGTTGTGGCACCATTATTTACCGTGACCATTTGTGGGTTGGGACCCTCCTTGAGCAATAGGGCTGAGACAATCGCTTCTACCCCGTCACAGCAGGGTGTTTTGGCTGCCGACATGGCTTGCTCCAACGTCAGGCCCAACAGGTCCTCCTGATAAAGTTCCAGGTAGTTCCTGGCTTGTTGATTGATATCCTGCAACCTCTCTCTGTTATCCAACGCCACCACGCCTNNGGGTAAGGTTTCCATCAACGTCTCTCTAGCCACCGGTACCAGATTCAGCAAGCGCCCCTTCAGTAAGGCCCACACAAAAAAACTGGCACTGACAGCGGTGCTGATGGTGGTCAACTCCAAGCCCTGTATGGGCGAAAGCCGGACTAAGTACAAGATACTGGCCACCCAGGGCAACAAACCGGCTAGCAGAATATACAAGGATTGCTGGCGGTAATGCGCATTGTTTTTGTTCTTTACATTGAATCGTACCAACAAGAACGTAGCCAACAGCAAGAGCACATAGTTGTACATGGCATACCCCACCCAAAACCAAAACCCAGGGTAGTAAATGATCATATTGGTTTCGGGGTTGATCGGTGAAAAGCCTATCCACAACAGGTGGTGGCTACCGTTGGTAAAAGCCATTCCCAGGGAAATAAATGGAAAAACAAACAGAAACCAGGCAGCCTTGATGTCCCACAACCGCGTCATGGACGTGAAGCGAAGGGCAAACAGAAAATAAAACACAGGAATAAACACACCCCCGATGTACGACAACTGCGACCAGAAAACCTTACCCTCCACCGTTGTCGCAGCCGCCTCAAACGTCAGAAAAAACGCACAAACAGCGGCAGACACAGATAGAGAAGCTAATTCACGGGCTCCCACCAACGCCCTCCGTTGCCAGGCCATCAATCCGGCCAGAAAAGTGATGACAGCCGTTAACAGGTATATAAAGGAGAAAAGAGTGAGTTGCATAACGTTGGTTTCAACACGGTCGACGATGGCCTGGTCTGTAGCAAAAATAGTTTTTTTTTCGACAGCACACGCACTCCCATAGCAGTTTTGTACCTTTACCTGAAAAAAAAAACAATGGATCATACCTGGCGCAAACTAGCCCTAACCGCACAGCGGACGGAGTTAACCGAACATCTGATCTACCATAAACTGGCCAACCGTATCAACAACGCTGACAATGCCGCCATCCTGAGGCGTATCGGACAACAGGAATTGGCACATGCCACGTATTGGGCCGAACACACCGGCGTCGAAGTAAAACCTTATCGATGGAAATTGTGGCGTACCACCTTGTTAGCCAGACTTCTAGGACTAACCTTTGTGCTGAAGCAAATGGAAAAAAGGGAAGGTACGGGATCCAAACTCTATGAAAAACTGGCCGAGACCTTCCCGGAAACCAAGCGGTTCGCCGAAGAAGAAGGGGAACACGAACAGGCCGTCTTGCGGATGCTGGATGAAGAACGCCTGCGCTACGTAGGGTCCATCGTGCTGGGGCTCAACGATGCGCTGGTGGAACTCACCGGTGCGTTGGCCGGTTTTACGTTGGCATTGGGCGAAACCAAGGTCATCTCTTTGGTCGGCTTGGTCACCGGCATTTCAGCCGCCCTCTCCATGGCTGCCTCCGAATACCTGTCCTCCAAAGCCGATGGTGACAGCAAAGCCGGCACATCAGCCGTCTATACAGGTTTTACCTACCTGATGACCGTCATCCTGCTTATCCTGCCCTTCCTGCTGTTGAGCAACAAGTTCCTGGCCCTGGGCATCACCCTGGCTATCGTTATCCTGATTATTTATGCGTTCAATTACTACCTGGCCGTAGCCAAGGACTTGAACTTCAAGGCCCGTTTTCTGGAAATGGCGCTGATCAGTCTGGGTGTAGCCGGTTTTTCCTTCCTGGTAGGGTTTGCCCTCAAGCAGTTGCTGGGGGTTGACATCTAAACCAACTTAACGCTCCAGCAAGCCAATTCAACGCTCCAGCGTACCAACTCAACGCTCCAGGATCAGCTTACCCGTCTTGCGTACCGTCCCGTTCACGCTGACCTTGTACAGGTACATGGCGGGTTGGCCGCCCAGTTCCTCGGCACTGATACGGTGTTCCTGAATACCAGCCGAAGCAGCCGTTTCATAACGGTAGACCAAGCGTCCCGTCAGGTCGTAGATGCCAATGTGCAACGTACCAGGCGCACCCAGGTTGTAGCGGAACGTGACCTCAGCCGTGAAGGGATTGGGTGTCGTAATCAAGTCCATGGGGAGGGTGGTTCCCGGTACGTGGCTGGGCAACTCCACCAGTGCCTGAATCTGGCTGTCCATCCAGGTGATGCGGTCGTAAAGCCAGGTTTTCAGGTAATTGATCTCATTGGCATAGGTACCACCCACGTAATTATTGGGCCACAGATAGGTATTCAAGACATTCCATGTCTGGAAATTGCGTTTCTGGGCATCATACAACACAGTAGCACACGAATCGATGAATTGATTCAGGTAGGAAGCGTTCAGGTAATTGGCAATCCATCTGTTCCAACTTTTCTTCAACTCCGAGTTGAAGTACGGATCCAACCTGAACTTGTCCCACCAGAAGGGCATGGCGTATTGGTCAGCTCTACCCATACCTTCGACCACCCAACCGGCTGTATTGCCAGCCTGGAAGAAGTTGGCGTTACCAAAACTGATGTCGTAGTCCCAATAGGGACCCATCTTGATCTTGCCACCCTTGCTGTCCTTGTCCTTGTGCAGGAAGGTGCTGATGCGGTAACCATCCAGGTTACGGGACAACTCGGTGAGAATATAATAGTCAACAAACGATTGAAAATCAACCATCGAGTAGTAACCCTTTTCACTGTCGGTGTAGTCATTGCTTTTCACAGCATGTTCAAACGCTGTAAAATGTTCTCTGGCGTAGGTACGTTGTTCCTCGTTCAAATCCTCGCCATCCGGGTGATGATGAATGAAGTAGACACGCTGGGAATCTGCCGGGGCCTTGTAAGGGGAAATCCAATAATCAATACCGTTGACATCGGTCGATTCAGGCCTATCCAACTTCATGATGTACCCCCCGGTAATCTGGTCGCCGGCAACCTCTTCCGGTTTTAGCTTGGCCAAATCCAGGCGATCCTTGTCGATTTTTATCTTTTCAACCAGCACATACACCCCCTGGTGGTTTCCAGTCAGATATAATTCAAAAAACCGGGTGCGGGGCGACCAGGTACCTGTCAAATTGCCAAGGTGGTAAGCCAGCACATTGCGCATCAGCGATTTGTCGGGATAAGGCCCATGAAACACCCAGTCATTTTCATCAGGCATACCCAGCAGTGACACGTTCAGATCATCTCCCAATTCATCCCAGGTCTCCACAGTGTAGCTTTTCTTGGCAAAACTAGCTGAGGAATTTCCCCTGATCTTGATGCCTATCTTGCCGTTGTATTCGTAGGTTGTGTCTTCAAGTGAGTTGAGGCCGTTGGGGTTGTTAAAGACCGTCATGTCAACCATGATTTTCTCAGCCTGAATAATGGCTTGCCCCCCCGTATTGATGCTGATCAGCGGCAAGTCACTCACACCCAAATCAACAGGTTCCGTAAACCAGGCAGGAAGCGGCTGGTAAGGATCGCCCGCAGCCTGAACCCTGGTGTGTAGGAAAACCCTGGCAGATAAGTCGGAGCTGGTCAGGTTCAGATTGAGTACGTGTACGGCCAGCGTGTTGAGTCCATTGACCAGCAAGGAAGGATTTAGCGTCGTCCGTTCAGGGGTACCGCCCTTGTATAACTGAGCTTCACGGTCGGTGGTTACCCTGCCATTGTAGGGTTGATAAGCCCCTGAAATATTATTGGAATAGGCCACCGGTTGACCGTTCAGGTAAGCCACATAAGCATCATCGTAATCGATGTCGAGCAACAGTCGATCCAGCTCGCTTACGTCATTGACCGTAAACTGTCGACGCAAGTAAATGGAGTTACAGGCGGCCACCACGGTGTTGTCGTCGTTGTCGGCGTAACCAAAACCACCTATGCCTTTAAGCCAGGCTGAGGCGTTAAAATCGGGCAAGTACCAACCGCTAGCCGGCTCGGATTTGGCAGCCAGGTAGCTGAACGTATCGGTTTCCAACACCAGGGAGCGCCACTGTTTGACCGCTTTCGACAGAACCATCAACGTAAATGCCTTGGTGATCTTCACGTCTCCAGGCATGGTAATGGTAGCGGTCAACACCACTTGCTGGTCGTACAAGTCCAGCCGGTTGACAGTGCCATCGGCAGCCACGACGCCCG
>DOBD01000129.1 GCA_003506275.1 Bacteroidales bacterium
GTTCCCCGAATATGAATCCGTTTTTGCACCAGAGGAAGTACCCGCCGCGCCATTGAAAAACCATCACCAAGGACTGAATTGGGAGCAGTTGGATAAGGCGGTGGCCAACTGGGAGGCCGGTGATTCCTATCTGGTGTCGGGTTTGACCATCGAAGACGTGGCCACTCAATTACACACAAACAGGACGTACCTTTCCGGGTACGTCAACCAACAAAAAGGGGTTTCATTCAAAGAATGGGTGACCAGCTTGCGGATAGAGAGAGCTAAAAAACTCCTGATCGAACAGCCCTCTGTCCCCGTCAGTCAGATTGGCGTCCTGGTGGGTTTACCCGATAAAAGCAATTTCGGACGTCAGTTCACCAAAGTAACCGGCTTGAGCCCTCTACAGTGGCGAAACCAACAATTGGCATAAATTCCCCCTATTTATTCACCTACGTGTAAATAGCACACTAATAATTGTTGATTTGCCACAATTTGTGGTTTTACCGTACATACTTTTTGCTGTTTTGACCACCCACATGTACGGCCTTCCGCTACATTTGTACCGTGATTTGTGACAAACAGGATCATGCCTGTTTTGGAGAAGTGTGAGAAGCATAAATCATTTGGAGTGGATAACCCGACCTTTTTTGCTGCTTGTCAGTATAAGGCCGGGTTTTTCATACATACATATTTATACTGATGCGGTTTTTTTGTATGTTTGTGCGTCGATAAAAAAAACACTCAAATAATACCTGTATGTTTAACGGTCAACCAAAAGGTTTATTCATCACAGCGCTGGCAAATCTAGGAGAGCGCTTCGGCTATTACACCATGATTGCCATTTTTGTCTTGTTTCTTCAGGCAAAATACGGATACTCCGAGGCAGACGCCGGCCAGATTTATGCCAATTTCCTGCTGTTTGTCTACTTCCTTCCCCTCTTCGGTGGTATCATTGCCGATAAATGGTTGGGATACCGGAGAGCCGCCACTCTGGGCATCATCATCATGTTCGTGGGCTACTTGCTACTGGCATTTCCTTCCCTGGTGGGTGGCAAGGAAATCATCGCGGTCTATACGGCGTTGGGGGTGATTGCGTTAGGCACAGGTCTTTTCAAAGGCAACTTGCAGGCCCTGGTTGGCCGCATGTACGACAACCCGAAGTATGAAAAGAAACGCGACAGCGGTTTCAGCGTGTTCTATATGTTCATCAATGTGGGCGCCATGTTTGCTCCAACAGCGGCCGAGGCCGTGGTCAATGTGGTCATGAAGGGACAACATCTCTTCTACGATTCCCGCATTCCTGAGTTATTCCATAAACTGAACGGTGGCACGCTCAGTTCCTCGGCGCAACAAGATTTCCTGGCCATCGCTCAACAACAGGATGCCACGGTCACCATGGAGGGCCTGCAGCAATTTGGTCAACAGTATGTCGACGCTTTGGGTGGTGCCTATCAACTTGGTTTCGGTGTAGCTTGTGTGAGCCTTATCGCTTCCTTTCTGATCTTCTTCCTGGGTCGTAAAACCTACGACATCACGAAAACCAACCAGCATGCCGAAAAACAAACAGCCAACCAGGAAGTGGTCATGTCTCCCAAGGAAACCAAGGAACGCATTTTCGCCCTCCTTCTGGTGTTTGTAGCTGTTATTTTCTTCTGGATGGCCTTCCATCAAAACGGATTGACCCTCACCTACTTTGCCAGGGACTACACGGCTACCTCAGTCGACAAATACTCCTACATTTGGTTTGACTTGTTTGCCTTGTTGCCCTTGGCCATCAGTCTGATTTGTTTCTATTATACCGTGAAGAAATACCCGGCCACCAGCAAAAATACTGATCGGAAACGGATGTTTTATGGGATAGGAACCGTGGTCGCTGGTGCGCTGGCCTACCTCAGAATCAGTGGCTTTGAGACCTCCAATCCCTTTACTCCACAGTTGTTCCAACATTTTAATCCCTTCTTCATTGTCGTACTGACACCATTGGCCGTCACCTTCTTCAACAAACTGGCGTTGAAAGGCAAGGAGCCAACGGCTCCGCGGAAGATCGCCTACGGTATGCTGATAGCCGGTGTTGCCTATTTGCTGATGACCTGGGGATCCGTTGGACTGCTCAGTCCCATGGACAGGGGCGACGTGGTGGATTACACCAGGGTGACGCCTTACTGGCTCATCTCTACCTACTTCGTGTTGACCATTGCCGAATTGTTCATCAGCCCGATGGGGATTTCCTTTGTTTCCAAAGTGGCACCGCCCAAACTTAAGGGATTGATGCAGGGTGGCTGGTTTGCCGCCACCGCCATCGGTAACTTCCTGATACAGGTCGGTTCTCACTTCTGGAGCCGGGTACCTCTGTGGTCCTTGTGGCTTATCTTCGTTGTCTGCTGCCTGTTGTCGGCCTTGTTCATAGCCTCCATCATGAAGCGGCTGGAAAAGGTCGCCAGATAAACCAACCATGACAGACAACAATACCGCCTCCATCTTGTTGCTCTGCACCGGGGGGACCATTTCCATGTCGGTCGACGCCGGCACGGGAGCGCTCTCCCCCTTTCGTTTCGATCTACTTACGATTCAGCTGCCCGAACTCAAGAAGTTTAATTTCAAGATTGATTTCGTACTGTTTGATCCCTTGCTGGATTCTTCCGAGGTTGGTCCAACTGAATGGGTACGCATGGCCGAGATCATCTACGAAGCCTACGACAGGTACGACGGCTTTGTCGTTTTACATGGCACGGACACCATGGCCTACTCGGCTTCTGCTCTCAGTTTTCTGTTGCAAAACCTCAACAAGCCGGTGGTTTTCACCGGCTCCCAACTGCCCATAGGCATGGTGCGGACAGACGGCAAGGAAAACCTGATTACTGCCATTGAGATTGCAGCCAGCAAAGACCATGAACTCCCTATCGTACCTGAGGTCTGTATTTTTTTTGAAAGCACCCTTTGGCGGGGTAATCGAACCACTAAAAAGAACGCCGAATTGTTCAATGCCTTTGGTTCGTACAACTACCCACCCTTGGCTACGGCAGGGGTACACATTCGGTATAACAGAACGGTCATCCATACTGATCATGTAATAGAGCCACTTATCCTTCACCGATTGCTGGACGCCAACATTGCCATACTCAAACTGTTTCCTGGCATTACACAGGGCTATGTCCAAGCCGTTTTTGACACCCCTGGCTTGAGAGCCGTGGTGCTGGAGAGCTTCGGTGCAGGCAACGCCCCTTCTGTCGGTTGGCTGATCAAGGTCCTGGAGGAAGCGGCTGCCAAAGGCATCGTGGTGGTCAACATCACTCAATGCAATACCGGCAGCGTGGAAATGGGTCGCTACAAAACCAGTGTCCACTTACTGGATGCCGGCGTCATCAGTGGGTACGACATCACGACCGAATCGGCCGTTACCAAGTTGATGTTTTTATTGGGGCATTACCAGGATCCGGCTGTTGTGCGCAGGGAATTTGGTCGTTCCTACTGTGGAGAAATGACGGTAGAATAACCGTCACGGTACGATTCTTCTTGTAACAGTTAAGCCATCAACCTTCGATATAGGTTTCCAACAACAGGCAACGGCCTGCAGTGCCGAGTTCCAGCTGGTTGATGGCCGCAGGAACCAACAGTGTCTGTCCTTGACGAATGGGGCGCTTTTCCTGACCGTCAAAACAAAGCCATCCCTCACCTTCCAGGCACAACAAGACAACAAAACTCCCCAATGACACATACGAACGATGCATTGAACGGCCTTCCAAATGAAGACGGTTGGTCGTAAAATAGGGGCCTTTGATCAAGGGTGCGACCCGATTGATTACATCGGGGTAGTTTGTCCGCCAGGATGGGTACAGGGTGTAATCGATGGCCTCTTTGGCCCATTCCGTGTGCAGTTCCCTGGTTTTCCCTTGGGCGTCCCTGCGGTTATAGTCGTAGATACGGTAAGTAATGTCTGACGATTGCTGAATCTCAGCCAGCAGAATACCGGCACCGATGGCATGCACCCTTCCGGCCGGCAGGTAAAACACATCCCCGGGTTGAACGTCATGGTAACACAGCACCTCCTCGATGCTGTTGTCTGCGATGCGTTGTTCGTACTCCTCGGGAGTAATGCGTGTTGAAAACCCCGAGACCAGCTTGGCGCCAGGTTGAGCAGCGATAACGTACCACAACTCCGATTTTCCAAACGATTGGTGACGGCTGGCAGCCAACACATCGTCAGGATGCACCTGAATGGAAAGATCGGCGGCAGCATCGATGAATTTTACCAGGAGAGGAAATGTCAATCCGTATTTCTCGTATACGGATTGCCCTACCAATCCAACGGGATCAGCGGCCAAGAGGTCAGTCAGTGTGCGACCGGCCAAAGGCCCCTCAGAAACGACGGAAACAGACCCGGGAACAGCTGAAACTTCCCAACTCTCGCCCACACCTTCCAACTCGACATCCATGCTCTTGTAGGATGACAGGCCCTTGCCGCCCCAAATGACGGTCTTGAAAACAGGCTCAAAACACAGCGGGTACCAATGCATTGTTCACTACCATTTCGTGTCCTAAAGGTCAGTGTTTTTTTTGAAACGAGCAAGACATGGTGGGTAGTGAACGTCTCTTCTATCGTTATGCCTGGTTTTCAGCCTGCAAGGCTTCCAGATCCAACGTAGCGGCTGTCCATTCTTCCATCTTGGCCTCCAGTGCTCTGGTCGATTTGGCGTGCAGTTGAATCAAGGCCAGGTTGGAGGCACCATCAGGAGTAGCCATGAGGGCTTCTGCGTGGGCTACTTCGGTCTCCAGGGTTTCAATCTCCCGTTCACAGGTTTCCACCAGTTTTTGCAAGCGTTTCAACTGTTTGTTGTATTCCTTCCTGGCTTCGTAGCTCAGTTTGCTATCAGACGGTGCCTTTTCACTGTTGTTGGTGGACTTGACGACCTGGCTGATCTCTATGTCCCTCAGGTTTTCCAACTTTTTGGAGGCCAGAAAATCCATGATGCCTCCCAAATGTTCTTTCACCTTGCCACCATTGAATTCATACACCTTGCTGACCAGTCCATCCAGGAATTCCCTGTCGTGGGAGACTACGATGGCCGTGCCGTTGAACTCGCGGATGGCTTTTTTCAACACGTCCTTGGAACGCATGTCCAGGTGGTTGGTAGGTTCGTCCAACACCAGCAGGTTGACCGGTTCCAACAGGAGTCTGATCATGGCCAGGCGGCTGCGTTCACCGCCCGATAATACGGCGACCTTTTTGTCGGTGGCCTCGCCCCCAAACATGAAGGCGCCAAGGATATCGCGGATTTTCGTGCGAATGTCACCCACCGCTACATGGTCGATGGTTTCAAACACGGTTTGCTTTTCATCCAGCAAACTGGCCTGGTTTTGGGCGAAGTAGCCTATCTTCACGTTATGACCCAACGTCAGGTTACCCGTGTAGGGAATCTCGCTCAGGATGCACTTGATTAAGGTGGATTTACCCTCCCCGTTCTTGCCCACGAAGGCCACTTTCTCTCCTCGGCTGATGGTCAGGTTGACGTGTTTGAACACGGTGTGACTGCCGTAATCCTTGCGTAGGTCTTCCATCACCACAGGGTAGCTACCCGAGCGGGGTGNNCGAAGCGTTGTCTTCGTCGTCTACTTCCAGCCGTTCCAGCTTTTCCAGTTGTTTGATGCGCGATTGCACCTGTACGGATTTGGTCGCCTTGTATCGGAAGCGTTCGATGAAATCTTCGGTATCCTGGATGAGTTTCTGCTGGTTCTCGTACGCCCTGATCTGCTGTTCACGTTGTTCCTTGCGCAACACCACGTACTGATCATAGGGCACCTTGTAATCGTAGAGGCGACCTAACGACAATTCGATGGTGCGGGTGGTCACGGCGTTGATAAAGGCCCTGTCGTGGGAGACCAAGACCACAGCATTGGCATGGTTGGCTAGCAAGGGTT
>DOBD01000071.1 GCA_003506275.1 Bacteroidales bacterium
CAAGTACTGTGTCCTGACCCACATCGAAGACAACGGCTTGAAGCAACTACCCGAAGTACCCGTCGCCACGACGCCGACGCACCTTACGACCGAGTTTCAGGGGCTTCCTGAAGAGTACCCGGTGCTGTTTGGTTCGTTTGTGGGTGGTCATACCGAAAACGTCAAGGACCCCGGCACTGATTTCAACTGGATCGCCAAAGAAACCTGGGATTTCTTTATGCGGTTCTAAGGGCGGGCGCTGATTACCTAGTGTAGACTTGCACTTTTTGCTGAATAAGTGGTGTTGAAAGGTTGCTAAGAAAGCCAAGGATGGCAACCCCTAACGGGGGTGCCATCCATACCCAAGCAGGGGCGGCAGCATACCCAAGCAGAGGTGGTATTCCGATGGGTTTGTTCAGTTTTTTCGAAAAAAAATGCCATGTTTGGTTTGAACTTGTAAAATAAGGATTTGCGTAATAACTACGAAAAACGCTATTATTATGCTGCTTCGATTTTCGGTTACGAATTTCAGAACGTTTAGGGAGAAGGCTACGTTAAGCCTGGTTGCGTCGAATTACGACAAGGATACCAGGGAGTCGGACAACATTTATGTTGATCCCTACAATGGTATGAGGATACTGAAAAGTGCTGTCGTTTATGGGGCGAATGCCAGCGGGAAAAGTAAACTGTTTGAGGCGCTGTCTTTTATGAGGCACTTTGTGATCAATAGTTCAAAAGACAGCCAAACGGGTGAGTTGATTGCTGTTGAGCCATTTTTGTTGAGCAGCGAGACGGAGCATGAACCATCCGAGTTTGAAGTGGTTTTTGCCTATGATGGTGTGGTGTACCGCTACGGCTTTGAAACAACCAAACAGGAAATCTGTTCGGAGTGGTTGTACTACAAACAAAAAACAAAAGAAGTAGAATTGTTTTACCGGGAGGGTAAGCACTACACCCTGCATGAACGGAATTTCACCAAAGGCAAGATGCTGGTGAAGCAGGGTTTAGTCAGAGACAATGCCTTGTTGGTATCGGTAGCCGCGCAATTTAACGATAAAATAGCCATCCATGTGATTGAATGGTTCAAACGATTCAAAACCTTGTCCGGATTGAAAGAGTACGAGTTTCAAGGGTTTACCATGGCCAAAACCGAAGAACGCCTGCAGAAAGAAAAGATCCTTGAGCTGTTGAAAGCCGCTGACTTGGGTATTTGTGACATTACCTTACAGAAATTGGATATCGATCACCTTCCAGAAGACATGCCCAAAGACCTGAAGGAAAAGATTGTCAAGGAGATGAGTGAAAAGAAAAGGGAGTTTGTCTCAGATATCATTACAACCCACAAAAAGTACGATTCAAACAAGAAGGCCTTGGAGAATGCCTACTTTTCTATGGGCGATCACGAATCGTCAGGAACAACCAAGTACTTCTCGCTCACTGGCCCCATTCTCGACGTGATTGAAAACGGCTACACCTTGGTGGTGGATGAGTTGGATTCCAAGCTACATCCCAACCTGGTCTGCAAAATTGTATCGCTGTTTAATTCAAGCGCGTTGAATCCAAAGCATGCGCAGTTAATTTTCAACACGCACGATACCAATTTGCTCAGTTCCGGGCTATTCCGTAGGGATCAGATTTGGTTTACCGACAAGAACAAGTACGGTGAAGCTTCCCTTTATTCATTGTCAGACTTCAAATCGGATGCGGTAAGAAAAACCGAATCGTTCGAGGATAACTACGTTAGGGGTAAGTACGGTGCGGTGCCTTATTTGAACAACTTTGACAGACTCAACGAAACCTTGGCGCGCTATGAGAATGAAAAACAAAAAGGCTGAACAAATAGCAGCTAAGGAAAGGCACAGGGAGCAACTCAAATCAAACCGCAGGGCACAACAAAATCTTGAAAGAGCGGACCCTACACCCGATAATCCCCACCATTCGGTCAATTTTAACAGGGCCGTTCAACTGGCAGAGGCAAACGGTTTTGGAGTTGCCTATTCCAACCAAGCGTTTGAGTATTGGCTAATCTTACATTTTAACGATCACCAAGGTGGGAAGATGGATAGGGCTGCCTACAACGATAAGTTNNCGCCTATAACGATAAGTTGAATAAGCTGTTGAGGCCGTTTTCCATTTCTTACGATGGAAAAGGATGTAAGCGCATTACGGAAGAATTGTTTGATGTGTTGGATGATAGAAAACAATTGGCAATTACGAGAGCAAAACGGAATTACAATCGGTTAGATCATGGCAATCCGGCTAAAGAAGAATCTTCAACAACAGTATTTCGGCTGGTGGAAGAGTTGTTGAAGTATGTGTAATGGGAATTATTTACTGCTTGCGCATGGTGCTGCGGAAGGCGATGACGGCCAATGTTGTGGTGGTCAGGGCATATCCTCCTAAAAAGAGCAGCGCGGAGGAAGCTTCACCCAAGCTACCGCCCTTCAGAACGGCTCTGGCGGCATCGACGGCATGGGCAAAGGGCATGTAGTACCCTATCTGCTCAAAGATTCCACCCACCATTTTCAGATCCATCCACGCACCGCTCAATAGGCTGATGATTGTGATGAGGAGCGAGCCAACGGCAGATACCTGTCCAATGGTAAGCACAGCACCCATCAGGACCCCCACGCTTATGCAAGTGGTTCCCAACAGTAGAAAAATCACCAGGGCGGCTCCCAGGTTGGTAAAGGTGGCGCCCATGAGAAGGCCGGCAACAAAGCACACGACGGTTTGCAGGAAAAGCAGCGGGAAAAAGGGCAGTATGTACGAGAGGATGTAATCGGTAGGACGTAGGGGGGTGGTGTACAGTCTGATTAGAAAAGCACTTTGCCGGTCTTTGGCCAACAGCGTGGCGGCAAACATGATGAAGAAACTGTACCCAAAAACAATTACACCTGGGGTAAGTAGTTCCGGGGTGAAGATGTCCAGCGGCACGCGTTTGTTGATGCTGGCAAACAGGAACAAAATAAAAATGGGCATGAGCAGTCCCAGGATCATCGAGATGGGATCGCGGCTGATTTCCTTCAGGTTGCGGTCGGCTAATCCGAGTAGTTTCATGGCTTGACGGGTTTGGAGGGGGAGGAGGGCTCAGGCGTGGATTTTCCGGTCAGGGTCAGGAAGACCTCGTCCAGGGTGGGCTCCTGTAGGTTGATGCCGGTGAGTTTGATGTGGTTGTTGCGGAGCAAATCAACCACGGCGTAGATATCCATTTGTGAAGCTGAGATGTCCAGGCCGTGGTCGATTGCCTCAACCTGGTACCCGGCTTCCGTCAGTTGGCTGATAATGGCATCGGGGAAGGTGTTGGCCTTGATGCGCAGGGGACGGTTTCTGACAAGTTGCTGCTTCAATTCGCGGGAGGTGCCTGAAGCAATCACCTTGCCGTTGTCCATGATGGCCAGGTGGTCGGACAAGGCATCGGCTTCTTCCAGGTAATGGGTGGTTAAGAGGATGGTTTTCTCGCCCTTGAGCCGTTCGATGTAATTCCACACCGACTTTCTGGCATGGGGATCCAGCCCAAGGGTGGGTTCGTCGAGGAAGACAATCTGTGGGTCTGATACCAGGGCCATGGCGATGCTGAGGCGTCGTTGCTGACCGCCCGACAGCCGCTTGGTCCATTCCTTCCGGTCTTCCAATTCCATCAGTTCCATGAGTTGTTCAGCCCGGGTACTGGCAGCTTTCTTGTCCTGACCGTGTACTCTCCCCATCAGAATGAGGTTTTCCTTGGTGGTTAGGTGACCGGCTATGGCTGTTTCCTGTGGGGATACGCCAATGACGTTTTTAATAAGGGCGTTGTTGCCGTTGACCAGATCGTGACCAAGCACCGTGGCTTCTCCGGCTGTGGGTTGCAACAGGCAGCATAACATGCGGATGGTGGTGGTTTTTCCGGCGCCGTTGGTGCCCAGCAACGAAAAGAGCTCGCCTTGTTGGATGTCAATGGTCAGATCATCAACGGCCTTACGTTGACCGAACGATCGTGACAAGTGACGGGTGGAAATGGCTGATGGCATGGCTTAATAGGTTGAATTCTATGGGCTTAATGTGCGTTATTGAAGCCGAAAAGTTAGAAAGAAACATGTAAACTCATTCCATAAGCATAATCGTTAGTTGAAAACGGATTACTTGGCTGAATGATTTTTGGCTGAACTTTTATATAGGTATTGTTTGCCAGTTTATAACCACGAACGATATTTATCTTTCTTGCTGTGCTTGATGCATTTATAATACTACAAACGTTTACACATAAACCGCCAAATAAACCGATTAAAAAAGTGGACTCGTCTTCGGCATTTAACATAACATAATTGAACGCTATGCTGCTGCCAAAAAAGAAAAGACCACCACCAATATCACCATTGATAAACTCGCCAAGTCCTGGAAAAAATAAAGAGGCAATACCTGACCCCCAAGCACTTTTTCGACTTCCAACCGGATGGATTGGCCTTCCAAACATATACGTATAGGCACCTGGTTTTTGATCGTATAATTGATTTGGATTAATGTATGGTGTCGTGTTGGTTTTTATCTGATGTGGTGCCTCTTCATTGAATATATCTTTTGTTCCATTTGAGTATCTGATAAGTAGAACGTCATATTTTGAAACAGTGTATTGTGGCCCCTCTAGGTTCTCCCACTTCTGGTATTTTATTTCTGTTTGGGTGATTTCAGTGACTTTTGCCGAAATATCTTCGCCGGTTTTCATCGTAATAATATCCTGAGAAAAAACAGACACAGCAAATAATCCTAACATCAGGATGATTAAAATGTGTTTTTTCATGATGGTGAGTTTTTTATTGCTTTTTATAAAAGGGGCACACAAATATACATAAATGGACATATTATGGTGCCGATACCATCACAAAAGTATCAAAAAGAAGAACGCCCCATTCTGTAACATGAAAACCAGTTCTTTCGAAACCAGGAATGACAGGTTCTTCCAGTTCCTGTGCTGGTTTATTATCGAACCCTTTTATGAGGTAGAAAAGCCTCATTATGTTATCAGGAGAAGTAGAAAAGTTAATTGATATGGCTTGATCAATCTCTTTATTTGTTTGAGGATAAATGGTATAATACTCTTTATCAACAAGAAGTGGAATCCAATAATCTATAAAATCAGTAATCTCCTGCTTGCTAAAACCATAGCTCGTCATATTCGTTGTAAAGAATTGAGTGAGTTCGGCCTTCTGTACCTGCCATCCGGCTTTTGTTTGCCACACAGAGGGTTGAGCACTTTCATAAAATAAAAAGGTATATGCGTTATCAATTTTCCCGCTGGGCTCTACGCTGATATTCCAGCCTGAATGATACGCTGGAATAGAGGTCAGCATCGTTCCTCCTAAAGGGAAGGAGAGTGTTACTGATACGTGCATTTTCTCCGTAGGATAAAGGTAGATATTCGGTTTCAGTACAACTGGGCCTGTAAAAATAGCAGAACCATAAACGATATCGGTAGCATTGATGGCATACGCTCTTACGTAAAAATCAGTATGTAGTGTTATCCCTGAGATTGTTGCATAAAAAGTATCTCCGTTGGCTGAATCCGATACGATCCTTGAATCGACAAGCGTTGGATTGGGATCTGTACTATAAACAAATCCTTTTTCAACAATATCGCCAGCTGTATTGGAAATGATGGTACCGCTAAGTACCATTGTCGTGTCTGTTCGATATTCAGGATAGTTTGTTCGAACGTTTAATGCACTGACAAACGTATCCGGCCTGTAAAAAATGATGCTGTCAACGTCTGTTTTTATATCGAAATGAGCTGCGACGGCACCATTTTTCATGATGTACATGGTTTCATTTTCCGCAAACAGCGTTGAAAGGGAGAAAATGAACGTTATCAGTACTGTTGCTTTCTTGATGAATGTTATTGATTTCATAATGAATCCTCCTTATGTTTATTTTTTCTCAATTACTCACCTTATTCACTCAATAAAAC
>DOBD01000328.1 GCA_003506275.1 Bacteroidales bacterium
ATCGATTATGGGAACAGCGCTTGTTGGTCTTATACCTTCCCAAAACAGGGGACGCCGAAACGTTGCAGGTAGGTGATCATATCCGGTTTAGCGCCGCGTTACAACAGCCACCGGTGTGCCACGACACCTCCACATTTGATTACGGTCGTTGGTTGCGTCGTCAAGGATTCACGGCGACGGGTTTTGTCAGGCGGGGAGCCTGGGCCTTGGTCGCGCCACCATCTGCCTGGGACATCAAGGCCAGGGCAAACAGGGCGCAGCAAGCTATGCTGGCTATCTTTGCCAAGGCTGGCTTGAGCGGAGAAGCCTTTGCGTTGGTCGCTGCCATGACCCTGGGTGCCAGAGAAACACTGGACCCCGCCTTGAACCAATCGTTCGCTGTGTCGGGGGTTTCCCATATCCTATCGGTTAGTGGCCTCCATGTTTCAGTCGTGTTTGTCTTATTGAGAGCTTGTTTGTTTTTCTTGGCAATTTCACCGGCAACCAGGCGTTGGCGAGATCTTTTGGTGGTACTCTGTCTGTGGGTGTATGCTTTTGTAACCGGATTGTCTCCCTCAGTCTGCAGGGCAGCCATGATGTGTACGCTGTTGTCCATGGGTAATTGTCTGGATCGACGCTCATCCACGTTGAACACCGTGCTGTTTTCTGCGTTTCTTCTCCTTCTTCTGGAACCATCCCTGCTGTATAACCTGGGGTTTCAGCTGAGTTATGCAGCAGTGATTGGATTGGTGGTGGTTTATCCTGCACTCAAGGGCCGTTGGAAACCCGACTCAGTGGTTTTGCGTCGTTTATGGGAGTTGATGGGGGTGAGTCTGGTGGCTCAATTGGTGACGGCTCCCCTGACCATTCACTATTTCGGCCAGTTTCCAACCTACTTTCTGCCGGCCAACTTGTTGGCCGTTCCGTTGTCTGGATTGTTGATCTATCTCTCTGCTTTCTGTTTGCTGACAGCACCCCTGCCTTGGCTATGTCATGCGACAGGCTGGTTGTTGAACCTGCTGGCCCTATTGTTTCTGGATCTGGTCAAAGGGGTGGAATCCCTGCCGTTGGCGTTGTGGGGTGACCTTTCCCTATCTGGATGGCAGGTTTTTCTAGCGTATGCATGGTTGGTTTCGCTGTTGGGATGGTTGCTGTGGCGGAGGCGATGGTTGATTGCCAACCTGGTCTTTCTGCTGTGTTGGCAAGTGACGGCCATTACCGAAGCCCTATTGGCTGATATCGTTGTCTGAGCCATCATTGTTACCGTTTTTGGGCACTGATTGTTGGCCATATTTTGTTATATTTGTGAAAATTTTTTCCATGCTGACCAAGATTCTCGACGAAGGCCTGTTGCAGAAGGCCAAACACCTGTTGGAACCAGCCGACAAAGTGGCCATTCTTTCTCATACCAGCCCTGATGGTGATGCACTTGGGTCAACGTTGGCACTGGCACACCATCTGAAAGGAGAAGGTAAGGATGTCAAGGTACTGTTGCCTGATCCTTTTCCCGGTTTTTTGACGTGGTTGCCCGGTGCTGCTGACATCCTGGTTTATACTGCTGAACCTGAGGCCTGTGTGAAATTTCTCAATGCAGCAGACGTTTTGGTTTTCATCGATTTCAACCAACCTGCACGCATGGGCGGATTGGCAGATTGTGTCGCTGCTCTCAAGGCTAAGACCATCCTGATGGATCACCACCCTCAACCAGCTGCCTTTGCAGACATCTCGCTTTCCTATCCCCAGATTGCGTCAAGCAGTGAAATCGTTTTCAGGTACATATGCCGGACAGGTTCGTTCGATGTCATGACCACTGATTGTGCTACCTGTGTCTATACCGGTATGATGACGGATACGGGGGCTTTTACCTTTAATTCCAACAACGAGGAAATGTATTACATCATTTCTCAGTTGATTCGTAAGGGCATCGACAAGGATGCCATCTATGGCCGGGTGTACAATACCTATACGGCCGACCGCATGCGCCTGATGGGTTTGGTGCTGTACCAACGGATGCAGGTGTGGGAAGCTTGTCGTACGGCTATCATCACGCTTTCGATCAAAGACCTTGAATCGTTCGATTTCCAGGTGGGCGACACCGAAGGCTTTGTCAATCTGCCGCTCAGTATTGAAGGCGTCGATTTTTCCGTGTTCCTGCGTGAGGAGACCGACCGTATCAAACTGTCCTTTCGTTCCAAGGGTTCGTTCCCGGCCAACAAGGTGGCAGCCGATCTGTTCGGAGGTGGAGGTCACCTGAACGCTGCCGGTGGCGAGTTCAAGGGTAGCTTGGCCGATGCTGTCAAACGCCTGGAAGAAAGGCTTCCTGACTTTATTTTGTAGGCATCCAACCACAAATTATGTTAACCATGGGTCGGACTGACCGTAATTAATGTACTTTTGCACCGTAAATATCTTTTATGAGACAATTGACCAAGTGGTTCCTGGGGCTTTTTGCCTTATTGTTGACAATGGGCTTCATTGCCTGTGATGATCAGGATACGNNGAAAGGCTCCCTGACTTTATTTTGTAAGCATTCAACCACAAATAATGTTAACCATAGGTCAGACTGACCGTAAATAATGTACTTTTGCACCGTAAATTTCTTTTATGAGACAATTGACCAAGTGGTTCCTGGGGCTTATAGCCTTGCTGATGACCATAGGCTTCCTGGCCTGTGAGGATCAGGATACGTACGCTGAACAATTGGCCAAGGAAAAGGCCGATATCAAGGCCTTTATGAATGAAAGAGGCTACCGGGTAACGACCACCTATCCTGATTCGATACCTTTCCCTGAAGGGGTGTTTTTCCAAACAAAGGCCGGGCTGTATGTACACGTGTTGGATACAGGGATCCGACCGTCCAAGGTTATTCCGGACAACACCGTTATCCTGGTTCGTTTTCTGGAGTTAAACATGCAAGGCGACACCGTTTACCAAAACATGTTCGGAACAGGGGATCCTTTCGAGTTGTATTACAACAACGTACAGACCACAGCTACCTACGGTGACTGCCAGGCTTGGCATGATCCCTTGGAATTCGTGGCTGACGGAGGTCATGTCTATGTGATCACTCCAACGAAGCTGGGTATGCCCATGTATACCAGCACTACCCAAACGTTAACCCCTTGTTTTTACGAGCTGAGGTATACGTTTTGGAAATAAGCGTTTCCTTTTTTCTCATCTTTAATCAAAATCGAATGAGTCTGATCAAATCCATATCCGGCATTCGAGGAACCATAGGCGGCCGACCCGGTGAAGGCCTGAGTCCCCTTGATGTCGTGAAATTCACCGCCGCCTACGCCGTATGGGCCCGCAACGCCTCCACCAAGCAAAGTCATCGGATTGTCGTCGGGCGCGATGCCCGTATTTCCGGTGACATGGTTTTTCAACTCGTATCCGGCACGTTGATGGGCATGGGCTTCGATGTGCTCGATATCGGTCTGGCCACGACACCTACCACGGAACTGGCTGTCACCGAACTGGGCGCGGATGGAGGTATCATACTGACGGCCAGCCATAACCCGGCTCAGTGGAATGCCCTTAAATTGCTGGATGAACACGGCGAGTTTCTGAACAAGGAACAGGGTCAATTCGTGCTCGATACAGCGGCTTCTGACGCGTTTGCTTTCGCTCCTGTTGAACAATTGGGGCATGTGATAACCAACCAATCCATGACACTACGACACATCGACCTGGTGGTTGGTCTCAGGTTAGTGGACGCAGAGGCCATCCGCAAGGCTGGATTCAGAGTGGCCATCGATTGTGTGAACTCTGTGGGCGGTGTGGTGTTACCATCCTTGCTCAACGCCTTGGGCGTGGAAACCGTGGTCGAATTGCATTGTACCCCCAATGGTCAATTTCCACATAATCCTGAACCCTTGCCCGAACACCTCACCGATATCGCCGATTTTATGCGGGAAGGCAGAGCCGATGTGGGCTTTGTGGTGGATCCTGATGTGGATCGTTTGGCCATAATCTGTGAGGATGGTTCCATGTTTGGTGAAGAATATACCTTAGTGGCTGTGGCCGATTACGTGCTGCGCCACACNNCCTCGAATTTAAGTTCAACCAGAGCATTGAGTGATGTCACCTCACGTTATGGTGGCTCCTATACTGCTGCCGCCGTAGGTGAAGTCAACGTGGTTGCCGCCATGAAAGCTACTCAGGCTGTCATCGGTGGAGAGGGCAATGGCGGGGTTATCTACCCCGAATGCCATTACGGTCGTGATGCCTTGGTGGGTATCGCTCTATTCCTGTCTCACCTGGCTCACAGTGGTAAAAAGGTCTCGGAGCTCAGAGCCGAGTATCCATCCTACTATATTGACAAACAAAAGATGACGTTGGATGCCTCCGTTGATGTGGATGCCGTTCTTAGTGCGGTGGCTGCCGCCTATGCCTCTCAGAAGGTCAACACCATCGACGGTGTGAAAATCGATTTTCCCGACAAATGGGTACAATTGCGCAAATCAAATACGGAACCCATTGTTCGCATTTATTCGGAGGCCCCCGATAAGGCAACGGCTGAGGCACTGACCAAGGAAATCGCCCGTTTTTTCAAGAGATGACTATCCCTGGTTTTTGAGATACCCGCGCTACATAAAAAAACCAGGCTGTGAGTCAGCCTGGTTTTTTTATGGAATAGTCCCTGTGGTCTTTAAAACATGAAGTTGAAACCAAACTGGGTATTGAAGTAGGAGTTACGTAACGGCAGCATATTCGCCGTGTACCGTAAGGGTACGTAGTCGGCTGCCAGGAACAGGTTGAGGAACAACAGCTTCATGTTGACGGCTGCACCGAATGAACTCATTTCACCGTGCAACAACGAGTAAGTGAAGGCCGTTTGGATGATGCTACCTGGTTTCAGGTTGGCTGCTACCATGAGGTCCTGATAAACGCCATTGGGGGCAAAGCCTGTCTGTGAGAGCAATCCAAAGGTAATCTTGTTGTTGAGCACACCGGCTTCAGCGCCCACGTTCAACTTGTTGGTCAAGCGGCTGGAATAACCTTTATCGATGGTGGTCTTCGTGAAATTCACCATTTGCTGCAATTCATCGGCCAACTGGTTGCCATCGCCTTCCTCTTCACTGCCGGACAAATCCATGCCATCAAAGGTAAATGTGCCGTTTGAGGAGGCTTTCTGGATACCATCTTTTTTCCATTTGATGAAACCCAAATCAGTGATGGCTGCGGATAGTTTGAGGAAGGGCAGGGGTTTTGCCGTCACACCCAGATCAACCGAAAGGCCGGTACCTGAGGTTAAGAGCATGGAGCCCGTGATGTTGGTGGGTGAAGAATAATGACTGAAATCAACGCCGTTGAATTTGTTGGCATCATCGTAGGTGAATTTGACGTCGGAAGGACCTGCCATTTGAAAATAGCCTTTGGAGGTGACTGTCCAGTCAGTCCCCCTGGCATCGATGCTCAATTCGTCAAAACCGGCTTCAAGGTGGGTGAATCCAGTCAGGTAATCAATGTTGGCACCCACTGTGAACATGCTACCGATGCTTTTGGAAAAACCGACCCCTGTCTTGTTGAACAACAGAGCGTTGAACTTGAATGCGGTCAGGTCGAACTGTGTGCTGGGGGCATTCTTGTCCATACCCAGCATGATCAGTTTGAACATATCCTTGGGTACACCTATACCCATGTCCATATTCAGACTGCTGTGCAAGGAAAAATACATGTCCTTGACACGGATGCCCAGAGTGAATAGCTCCAGGTCTAATCCGGAGCTAACGGAAGAGACATCGTTGAGGCCGGAGATGAAGGCATTCTTGTCGATATCAGGGTGCAGGAAGGTGCGTAGTTCACCGTTGGGTCCAGGTATGAACAGGTCGTTAACGGCCAGGTCGGAATACAGGTGCAAGGAGAGGCTGCTGGCGCCCAGGCCAAACCCGGAAGCTTTGGGAGCCATAGCCGGATTCATGCGGGTGTGCAGGGGGGCATCGGAGAGGAAATAGAGCGAATTGGCTTTTTGTGCAAGGGCGCTCGTTGCAAGGCCTGCCATTAGGCAAAGGGCAAGGCTTGTGTATCGTATGGTTGTTTTCATGTGTACGTACGTTTGAGTATACAGGGATTACCACTATTCTTCAGAAAGATTCGAAGGATCGATGACCAGGCCACCTTCCGTTTGCAAGCCTACTTTGATTTCCAGAAAGTCGCTGGGCTGTACGGATACATAGGAGCCTTGACCCGAGGCCGTGATGGAGAAGCCGACATGGAATTTCTTCGTATCCTTCAGCTTTTCAATTTGTGCCGGTGTCAGACTCAACGAGGTGCTGGTTTCGGTCGCGGCAGTAGCCTTGCCGGTCAGGACGTCGATGGCTGCAGCAGCGATGGTGCCAGATTCGGTGGTGAACAATGCCACGCTGTCCTGGTCGAGGGCTGTCAGTTTCAACTTGAGTGCCAA